>CABVCF010000060.1 GCA_902496775.1 uncultured Collinsella sp. | reverse complement strand
GCGGGCGCGCCTCACGGCGAGGGACCCTATGTTGCGGAACTGGTCGACGACGACGAGCGTGCCGGCGGGCGCGGAGGCGAACAGCGCGTCGAGCTCGGCCTCCCTGTTGCGGACGGGGGCGCTGGCCAGCACCTCCCCGTCGCGGTCGATCAGGCAGGCCCAGTGCGACGACTTGCCGACGTCCAGGCCGAGCACGGCCGCGGGTCTGGTGGATGGCGCTTTCACGGTGGTATCCTTCCGGTAGTCGTTCGACCGGATGGCCTCCCCCTCGGCACTCACATTACCAGCCGCGGCGCCTGCCCGGCACTTTCCTATCAGCCGTCGGGGGCGGCGCGTCCCGCGCCGGCAGCACCCAACGGGCCCTCTCGGGGGCAGGGACGTTCGGCCGTGCGCGGGCGCCCGGTCGGCGGCCCGTTCTGGGCGCGCCTCAATCGTAGCCCGAGACGGTCCCGGGCTGACAATTTCGACTGTAATGGACGTTCTTAAACGACTAGTCATTGGGGACGTTCTTGAACGTCTAGTCGTTGGGGACACTCTTTCTTGGGAAAGAGCAAAATCAGGGCCCTAAAACTCACGCCAACCCGACGTGCCATTCGCAACCGTTGCGCGGCCAAGACCAACCGGCCTTACAATTTGATTAACCGTAAGGCCTGATTTCCGCATTTTACAAAGAATCGGCCTACGCTCGGCTGGAGTCATCGCCTTAATGTCGGAAAGAGAAACAGGCAAAGCAATCTCCTTCGCGATTTTGAGCACCTCATCGTCGAGAACACGAGGACGGGGCTCGGCATCATAAGGCGCGCTCTCTAGTCGCTCATCAAGATAATGCCGATATTCGAGCGATCCGCCCACGAGGTCCAGCACAATGCCAGGATCGCAAAACCCAAACCCATCATAACCATACGCATATGCTCGATAGCTGGACCAGCGATAATTATCGACAGCCGAAATACCCGCCTTAACGGGATTCATATGGATGTAATCAGCGAGCGCAATTGCCTGGATATCGTTCTCAACTGGAATGTTCTTAAACCGATCCTGAAACAAATGCCCGACACGATCGGTTTTATGATTAAAGTATTTGACGTACGAGGTAAGGATGCCGCTCATGCAAGATGAGATTCTTCCGTTAGGGTCATCAACCATGAGATGAAAATGGTTCGACATGAGGCACCACGCAGTAACGCCGATACCATTCCCAACAAGCTTATCCTCAAACAGCGTGAGCATCCGATAGCGATCTTCATCGTCTTCGAAGATGCAGATGCCGCCATTACCGCGTGCGATTATATGGTTATAGCCTGTTAACGAAACGACTCTACCCGTTCTTGGCATATCGCCCTCCCATCACTAACCCACCGGGCAACATCTGATAGGCGCGGACGATCCAATTTGCTAAGCCCGTGCTGACAGTTTACAAGGGCATGCAAGACAACCTGGATGAAATCCAGAAAATCGTGGCGCAAAGAGTGTCCCTAACGACTAGTCATTTAAGAACGTCCCTAACGACTAGCAATTTAAGAACGTCCCCAATGACTAGGCTGTGGCGCGGCCTAGCCAGTTGCCGCTGTGGTGGTAGATGGTGAACATCGTGGCGGTGATTACCCAGGTTACGGGGTAGACCAGCAGCAAATGCTCGAGCGAGGGGTCGAGCGGCATAATCGCGAACACCCACGCCACGCGGAGCACGACCGTGCCGAAGATTGTGAGCATCATAGGCTGGAAGCTCACGCCGGCGCCGCGGATGGAACCGGACGCGTTTTCGATAATCGAGAAAATCGCGTAGAACGGCGCAATAAAATGAAGGATCGTCGTGGTATAGGCCGAAATCGCGGCATCGTCGATAAACAAACGCGAAAGCGGGCCAGAGAACACCAGCAGCACGGCAGACAGGCCGCCGATAAGCACAAACGAAAGCACGAGCGACGTGTGGTACCCCTTTCGCATGCGATCGTAATTGCGCGCACCAAAGTTCTGCGCCGAGAACGTGGTGATCGACACGCCAAGCGCCTCGGTCACCATCCAGACAATGCCATCCAGGCGGCCCGAAAGGCCCCACGCCGTGGTGACATCGGCACCAAACGAGTTGACTGACACCTGAATCAGCACGTTCGAGATCGAATACGCCGCAGACTGAACACCCAGCGGCAAACCGCACGAAAGCATGCTCTTGCAAATGCTGCGATCGATACCAAGCTTGGATAGCGACAACCGCCACGCACCCGGAGCGCGCATCATGCGAACCACAATCATCGTGGCATTGGAGCAAATGGTCAGCGCCACCGCGATGCCGCAGCCCAGCGCTTCCATGTGCAGCACGGCGACAAAGAGAATGTCGAATGCCACATTGACGAAGCAGCCGGAGGCAATAATGACCGCCGGACCGCGCGTGTCGCCCACGGCGCGCAACAGCGCCGTCCCCATATTGAGCAGCAGCGCCGCAAACATGGCGGCAAAGTAGCAACGGGCATACGCCACGCCCTCGGCCAGCAGCTCATGCGGTGTATTCATCAACACAAGCATCGGCTCGACAAACACCATGCCCAGAATGGAAATGACAATGCCGCCCACCAGCGCGAGCGTCATGGCCGTATGGACCGATCGACTCAGGCGCTCGTCATCGTGCTGGCCAAAAAACTGGCCTGTAATGACCGCGCAGCCGGCACCCACACCGACGCAAAAGCCAATGCAGAGCTCCGTAAGCACCATCGTGGCCTGAATGCCACCCAGCGCGAGCTTACCGCCAAACTGACCGACGATATAGGTACCGATAAGCGTGTATGCCTGCTGAAAAACGAACTAAAGAAAATGGGAACGCACAGCGACAGCAGCTGCTGCCAAATGACACCCTGCGTTACATCGATAGCCGTAGATTTCTTAGCCACACGCCCTCCCCACAAGCGTACGTCAAACAACAAAACGGCAATTTAAGACCAAAGCCGACACCAGCTTAGCACCGACCAGCGTCGGCCGAAACGCCCCGAACCACAGCCCGGTGCGAAATATCTGTTTAGTGATACAAACCCGGCTGGTAGTGGTACTCGTTGCTCACATGCGGGCACAGCTGCCAAAAGGCAACAGCACTTGCCGCGGCCACGTTGAGCGAATCGACCCCATGCGCCATCGGAATACGCACGGCGCGGTCGCAGCCTGCAATGGTCTTGGCGCCCAAGCCAGCACCCTCGGTACCCATAAAAATCGCCAGGCGGTCAATCTCCTGCAGCGCGGGATCGTCCAATGACACCGAATCATCCGTCAACGCCATGGCGGCACAGGAAAAGCCGGCATCGTGCAGCGCCGCCAGCCCGTCATGCGGCCATACGCGTGCCTCGCTGCCAATGCGCGTCCAGGGCACCTGAAACACCGTGCCCATGCTCACGCGGGCCGAGCGACGGTACAGCGGGTCACAGCAAGTGGGGCTCACCAAAATGCCATCGACGTTCAGAGCAGCCGCCGAGCGGAAAATCGCGCCGACGTTGGTGTGGTCGACAATGCCCTCGAGCACGCACACGCGCACCGGGCGCTCCCCCGCCGCCTCGACGACGCCACCCAAGAACTCGGCTACCGGAATCTGACGTGGACGACGGAATGCCGCGAGCGCACCGCGCGTCACGTTAAAGCCCGTCAGCCGCTCCATAAGCTCCATCGAGGCCACGAACACGGGAACTGGGCCCGCACTTTCGCGTACCGCCAGGCGCTCAAACAGCGGCATCATCTGATCGAGCCAGCGCTCGCCCAAAAGAAAGCTCACCGGCTCGTATCCGGCGCGAACCGCACGCTCGATGACCTTGGCACTCTCGGCGATAAAAATGCCCTTCTGCGGCTCCAGCACGCAGCGAAGCTCACGCTCGGTCAGTCGCACGTAGGCATCGAGCCGCTCGTCCTCGAGCGAATCGATTCGCAGCACCTCAACGGCATCAGTCATAGCAGCCAGCCCGCACCTTTCTTTGCAGCACCTATATCAAACGAGGCGACGCCAGGCGCCGCCCCTCACTCATTCCAACCCGATAATACCGTGGGCAAAAAGGAGATTTAAGCATCAACGCGACGATACGTCACGAACTCATAATCGACACCCTCATCACCCTCGCCGGCGGCAATCGTCGCGACCCCGCTGCGCTGCGCAATCTCCCACGCGGGATCGGCATCCAAATCGGGAAAGTACGTATCCACGTCATGCACGCAATGGTTATGCGTAACCTCGGCCTCGACGCAATACGGCAAAAACTGGCGATACACCTCGCCGCCGCCAATCACCCACGCAACGGGTTCATCAGCCACGGCGGCCAGGGCCTCGTCAATGCTATGCACCACGTCGACACCCTCGGGCGCAAAATCCTCATCGCGCGTGAGCACAATGTTGCGGCGGTTCTTAAGCGGACGCCCGCCAGGAAAACTCAACAGCGTCTTGCGCCCCATAATGACCGGGCAACCTTTGGTGCATGCCACAAAATGACGCATGTCGGCACGGTTGGACACCACCATGTCGCCCTCGCACCCAATACCCCAGTCATCGCACACGGCGACAATGGCAGAAAGCTTACACGTCATACGCGTCACCTACACCGCAATGGGGATGTTCTTGACCTGAGGGCCGTGCTCATAGCCCTCAACGATCAGATCATCGGTCGTAAACGCGTAGAAATCATGCACATCGGGGTTGAGCGTTACCTTGGGAGCCGCAAACTGCGGACGCTCGATAAGTTCGCGGATGATATCGACATGACGGTCGTAAATGTGGGCATCGGCAATCACGTGCAGCAGCTCGCCAGCGATCATATCGACCGACTGCGCGACCATCATCAGCAAAATGGCGTACTGGCACACATTCCAATTGTTCGCGGCCAAAATGTCCTGGCTACGCTGGTTGAGAATCATGTTGAGCGTCGGCCTGTCATCCTGCGGACGCTGCGTGACGTTATAGGTCACGCTGTAGGCGCACGGATACAGGTGCATCTCGGACAGGTCGCTAAACACATAGGTGTTCGTCATAATGCGGCGGCTGTACGGCGTGTGTTTAAGGTCGTACAGCACGCGGTCCATCTGGTCAAAGTCACCCTCGGCGTAATGGCTCTTCTGCCCAATCTGATACCCGTAGGCCTTGCCGATAGAGCCGGTCTCGTCGGCCCACTCATCCCAAATATGGCTGTTGAGGTCATGCACGTTATTGGACTTCTTTTGATAGATCCACAGGATCTCGTCCATGGCAGACTTGAGCGCCGTACGGCGCAACGTGAGCGCCGGGAACTCCTCGCGCAGGTCGTAGCGCGCCGTGACACCAAAGTTTTTAATGGTATAGGCAGGGGTGCCGTCCTCCCACACCGGGCGGACCTTTTGGCCCTCGGTCGTGGTGCCATGGTCCAAGATATCGCGGCACATGGTTACAAACTGTTGATCAGCTTTGCTCATTGACCCTCCTGTCAGTCGCCTACAAGCGAGATTCATTGTAGCCCAGGCGCACGCAGCCCCACAGCCCAAACATAAGCCCTCATTTTCTGACATATGCCAGAAATTCCTTGCGCAAATCTGCGCGTTCGCTATTCTATTGTTGACATATGTCAGATAAGGAGTGCGCATGGCAGGAAGACGCGAGAAACTGCGCCGCGTCGGGATCATCCCCGAATACCGCGGCTTTACCCCTGACGGCCTAGCCAGCGGAGACGCCATCGACATGACGATCGACGAACTCGAGGTGCTGCGCCTGTGCGACCTGGAAGGCCTTAACCAAGAGGCAGTCGCACAGCAGATGGGCATCGCGCGCGCCACGGTGGCGGCAATTTGCAGTCGAGCGCATCGCAAGGTGGCAAACGCGCTGGTCAATGGACGGGCAATCGTCATCGAAGGCGGCAATATCGCGTACTCCCCCATCACCACAACGACGGCCGTATGGCCAGCAAAGGAGGTCGACACCATGAGGGTGGCAACCACGTACGACAACGGCAACATCTTTATGCACTTTGGCCGCAGCGAGCAGTTCAAGATCTACGACATTCAGGACGGCAAGGTGCTCAACGAGCAGGTCGTGGGCACCGGCGGCACCGGCCACGGTGCCCTGGCGGGCCTGCTCGCCAACGGCGGCGTGGACACGCTCATCTGCGGCGGCATCGGCGGTGGCGCTATCAACGCGCTTGCCCAAGCAGGCATCACGGTATACGCAGGTGCCCAGGGTAGCTGCGACGCCTGCGTCGAAGCCCTTATCGCCGGCACGCTCGCGCAGAACGGCGAGGCCACGTGCGGCTGCCACGGCCATGACCACGATCACGCCCACGAACATGGCGAGTCCTGCAGCTGCCACGGCCATCTCGAGCACGAGGGTCACGAGGGCTGCGGCTGCCACTAACGGCACGGCAACGCGAGCTCGGGGCGCGACACTGCACGCAACCCAACAATCAAAGCCAACAACAAAGGCCACCCGGTAGCTTCCGAGTGGCCTTTGCCATATCAAGCTGGAATTACAGCTCTATTTCTTATTACGCATCTGCGCTTCCATCTGGCGCAGCAGCTCCATATCGGACTTGGGACCGCCCGTACCCAGGCCGCCCATGCCGCCCAGACCCATAGCGTCCAGGCCAGGGATATTGGGCATGCGCATCCTCTTGCCCTTCTTTCCCTTTTTGCCCTTTTTGCCGCCGGCCTGTGCCTGATTGGCCATCGTGCGCATGCGGCCCATCATCTTATTCATCTCGCCCCACTGCTTCATAAGGCTGTTGACCTCAGTGGGCGTCACGCCGGCTCCCTTGGCAATGCGGGCGCGGCGCTGGCCGTTGATGATGGAGGGACGCAGGCGCTCCTCCTTGGTCATCGACATGATGATGGCCTCGTTCTTATCGAAGATGCCCTCGTCCAGGTTGCCGCCCATTTGGTTGAGCGCGCGCTGGCCACCGGGGAGCATGCCCAGGATGCCCTTCATGCCGCCCATCTTCTTGACCGCCTTCATCTGGTCGAGCATATCGTTCATGGTGAAGCCCTCGCGCAGCATACGCTCGGCAGCCTCAAGCTGCTCTGCATCAGCCGCCTCCTGGGCCTTCTCGATAATGCCGACGACGTCGCCCATGCCCAGAATGCGCTTGGCCATGCGATCGGGATAGAACGGCTCAAGCGAATCGGGCTTCTCGCCCATGCTCACAAACTTGATGGGCTTGCCGGTCACCTGACGCACCGAAAGTGCGCCGCCGCCACGGGCGTCACCGTCGAGCTTGGAGATGATCACGCCGTCAAAGTCGGTGCGCTCGGCAAACGTCGAAACCACGTTGACGATGTCTTGGCCGGTCATGGCGTCGACGACCATCAGCACCTGGTCGGGCTTGACGGCCTTCTTGATGTCCACGGCCTCCTGCATCATCTGCTCGTCGATCTGAAGACGACCGGCGGTATCGACGATGACCACGTCACGCAGATGGTCGACGGCCTCCTGGATGGCGCCCGTGGCAATGTCGACCGGATGCGCGCCGTCACCGCGGAAGACCGGCACGCCGATCTCGCCACCGAGCGTGGCCAGCTGGTCGGCAGCGGCGGGACGGTAGACGTCGCACGCGGCGAGCAGCGGCGAGCGGCCCTGCTTCTTGAGCAGGTAGGCCAGCTTTACGGCCGCCGTGGTCTTACCGGAGCCCTGCAGGCCCACGAGCATGATGACATTGGGAATGCGATTGCTAAAGACGAGCTTGCTCTCGGTTGAGCCGAGCATCTCGGTAAGCTCGTTGAGCACGATCTTGACGACGTTTTGCGCCGGCGACAGCGACTCCATGACCTCGGCGGTCATGCAGCGCTCCTTGGTCTTGGCAACGAACTCCTTGACGACCTTAAAGTTAACGTCGGCCTCGAGTAGCGCCATGCGAATATCGCGCATAGCCGAAGTAATATCGGCCTCGGTCAGCTTACCCTTACCGCGCAGGCGGTCAAATGTATCGTTGAGGCGATCGCTCAGGGAATCAAACACTAGTCACTCCTTAGTTGGACTCGCCCACCAGGGCGCGGCAGAAATCTTTGGCGTTAAACTCCTGCAGGTCATCGACCTGCTCGCCCACGCCGATGCGCAGGATCGGGAGCTTGAGCTTCTCGGCCACGGCCATGGCGATACCACCCTTAGCCGTGCCGTCGAGCTTAGTCATGATAATACCGTCCAGGCCCAGCGCCTCGTTAAACTCGAGAGCCTGGTTCAGACCGTTCTGACCCGTAGCGGCATCGATCACAAGCACGACCGAGACAGGCATGGGACCGGCGGCCATATTGGCGGCGCGCTTGCGGGTCACATTGACCACCTTGGCAAGCTCGCGCATGAGCTCGGGGCTCGTGTGCAGACGACCGGCGGTATCGATGAGCACCAGGTCGCTGCCGCGCTTATCGGCCTCGTCGAGCACGTCATAGCACACGCTCGCAGGATCGGAGCCGCGGTCACGCTTGATAACCGGTACGCCGGCACGCTGGCCCCACACATCGAGCTGCTCGATGGCGGCGGCGCGGAAGGTGTCGGCCGAACCGATCACCACGTTCTTGCCGCGGGCGGCCATGGCGCTCGCAATCTTGCCGACCGTGGTGGTCTTGCCGGCGCCGTTGATGCCGACAAACAGCACGCAGCTCGGCGTATCGGAAAACGGGTCGCGCTCAACAGGCACAAAATGGCCCTCGAGCTGCTCGGCCAGGGCGCGGCGAAGCTGCGGGGCGGTCTTGAGGTTCTTCTTGGCAGCGGCATCACGCAGGTCATCGGAGACTTGAATGGCGACCTCTGCACCCATGTCACCCATAACGAGGGTGTCCTCAAGGTCCTCCCAAAAATCCTCGTCGACCTCACCGCCAAAGTAGAAGACCTCGTTAAGGGCCTCGCGGCTGCGCTCAAGTCCGCGCGAGAGAGCGTCAAAGAATCCCATTATGCATTCACGACCTTTCCGGTTTCGCGATCGAGTTTTTGCGAGACGACGCGACTGACGCCGTCGGCTTGCATCGAGACGCCGTAGAGAACGTCAGCATCCTCCATAGTACGGCGCTGATGCGAGATTACCAAGAGCTGCGTATCGGAACGCAGCACATCGAGGGCGCCGATGAGCTTAGACAGGTTGGCGTCGTCGAGCGCAGCCTCGACCTCGTCCAGCACATAGAACGGCACCGTGCGAGTACGGTATACGGCAAAGAGCAGGGCGAGCGCCGTCAGGCTCTTCTCGCCACCCGACATGAGCATCATCTTGGTGATGCGCTTACCGCGCGGCTGCGCCACGACCTCAATGCCCGTCTCGGCCGGATGCTCGGGGTCGGTCATCTCCAGATGCGCCTGGCCACCCGGGAACAGCATGGCAAAGATCTCGCGGAAGTTCGCATCGACCTTCTCAAAGGTCACCAGGAAGGCCTTGCGCATCTTGCGGTCAATCGCCACGGTGATCTTGGTGAGCGCCTTGCGCGCGCTCTCCAGATCGGCCAGCTGCTCCTCGATGTAATCGGCGCGGCGCTTGAGCTGCTCGTACTCCTCCATGGCAACCTGGTTCACAGGGCCCAGGTTGTTGATCTGGCGCACGAGCTGGTTAAGCTCGCGCTCGGCAGCGTCGCGATCGGTGGGCGCCGGCAGCATGAGCGCTTCCTCGAGTACCGTGGTGCCATCGGCGGTAATGGCCTTGATGGCGGCCTCTACCTGCACCTCGAGCTTGCCACGCGCGACCTTGAACTCGTTTTGCGTCGCCGTGGCAGCATCGACCCGCTCCTTGGCGTGGGCGACCTCAGTCTTGGCGTCCTCGATGGTTTTCTTAAGCGAAGCCGAGTCCGCCTCCTCGAGCGAAGCCTGGTCACGCAGACGCGCAGCCCAGTCCGAGGCGCGCTCCAACAGGGCAGAATAGCGCTCGTGCATAGGATCGACGCGAAGGCGCAGCAGCTCGAGCGAGCGCGAGGCCTGACGCGTCCCGCGGATACGACGGTCGATACCCTCCAGACGATGCTCAAGATCAGGCACGCGACCCTTCAGCGAACGCAGGCGCTCACTCGTCTGAGCCAGGCGGACCTTAGCGTCGGCGAGCTTACCGGCTGCCTCGGAATCATCACGGCGCACGCGATCGAGCTCATCGTTGGCCTCGGCAATCTGCAAGCCCAGATCGCTCGCCTGCGCACGGGCCTCGTCGCGCGAACGGGTGAGCTCGTCCACGCGCGGACGTGCAGCACGAACGGCCTCGGCAGCCTGCTCGCGACGCTTGGAAATACGCACGCGCTCGACCTCGGCGTTGTTGGCACTCTGCTCCAGGCGGCCGATCTCGGACAGCAGGGAGCGGCGCTCGCCCTCAAGACGGGCAATCTCGCCGGCAGCATCGCCCTCGGCAGCACGGGCCTCCTCAACGGCCGCATTGGCCTCGACGACCTGATCAGAAACATACTCAAACGCGGCAGCAAGATCGGGCTTCAGGCCTTCCAGCTCGCGGATACGACGCTTGCGCTCCAGGGCGCCCGAAGCCTCGCCGGCATCAAGCCCCACGCGAACCAGGCCGCCGCAGGCAACGCGTGCGCCATCGGGAGTCACATAGGTCACGCCATCAACGACCGGCGCGGACAGCGCGGCAGCCAAGTCATCGACCACGTAATAGTCGCCGAGCAATGCCTCGACGACCGGACCGTAGCCCGCACGCACGGACAGACGATCAACAAGACGGGTACCGGCGGCACCCTCGGCAGCCGCAGAGCCGCTCACGCTGCGCGCCACCAGCAGCGCCTCACCCGAGGCCTTCTTCTGGTCCAGGGCAGCGCGACCGGCACGCTCAAGTGCGGCAGTGTTATCGAACAGCAGGGCATCGATATCGCCGGCGAGCAGCTGCTCAACCAGGCCCTCAAGCTCACGCGGTGCCTCGAGTACATCGCCCAGACGGCCCGAAACATCATCGCCCAGCGCGCCCACCAGACGGCTTACGAGCGGCGAGCTGTCGGCCATGCGAGCATCGAGCTTCTTTTGGCTCGCGAGCTCCGAGCGCACCTCGGACAGCTTGTTGCGCGCCTCGCTCTCGCGGACACGCAGGTCCTTGAGGGCAGCGCGTGCCGTCTCGGTGGCCTCGCGCGCATCGCTCTGGGCCTGACGAGCCGCCTCAAGGGCGCTCTCAAGCTCCTCAGCACGGTCGCGGCGGCTCTCAAGCGATGCCGTGACCTCCTCGAGCTGCTCATCGATCTGCTCCAGGCGCGAGGCATACATGTTGTCCTCGACCTCGGCATTGGAAAGCGAATCCTTTACCTTGGCAAGCTCGAGCGCGGCGTTATCGGCCACACGCTGCACATCGCGCTGCTCGCGCGTAAGCTGCGAAATCTGGTTGTCGAGCGCCACGCGACGCTCGTGAAGCTCGGCGGTGGCAGGGCCGGCGGCGTCGACGTCGTCCTGGGCCTGCATGTGCGCACCGGTCACTTCCTCGAGCTGGGCACGCGCATCCTCGAGCTCCTCGACCACGCGCCGGCGCTGATGCTCGGAGCTCGAGATCTGGCCGCGCATGTCGGACAGGCGCGACACCATGTTGTGGCCCTTTTCCTCGAGCAGGCGCATGTCGGAGTTAATGCGACCGACCACATCTTGCATATGGCGGCGCTGCTCGCCCAAGTCGCCCACAAACAGGCCCTTTTCCTCGAGCATGACCTGGAGCTTCTCGAGCTCGCGCTCTTTCTCACCCAGGCGGTACTGCGCGAGCTCAAGCTCGGCAGCGCCCTCCTTGGAGCGGCTCTCCAGGTCGTTCCACTGCGACTGCAGCGAACGAAGCTCATCGACGGCCAGCATCTGCGTAAGCTCGTTCGCGCGCGAGGACAGCTCTTTGTACTTGCGCGCGCGATCGACCTGACGCTCCAGCGGTCGCAGCTGACGGGCGATTTCCTTGTTGATATCGCGGGCACGCGTCAGGTGCTCGTCCATCGACTTAATCTTTTTGAGCGCACGCTCCTTGCGGCGCTTGTGCTTGGAGATGCCGGCGGCCTCCTCAATGAGGGCGCGGCGCTCCTCGGGGCGGCTCTGCAAAATGGCATCGAGCTTGCCCTGGCTGATGATGGAGTGCGTATCCTTGCCCAGTCCCGAATCGTGCAAGATGTCCTGGATGTCCATCAGGCGGCACGGGCTCGAGTTGATGAGGTACTCGCTTTCGCCCGAGCGATACATACGACGGGTGATGGCGACCTCATCAAAGTCGACAGGCAGCATATGGTCCGAGTTATCGAGCACCAGCGTGACCTCGGCCACACCCACCGGCTTGCGCGCCGACGAGCCCGAGAAGATGACGTCTTCCATGGCCTGGCCGCGCAGCTGCTTGGCGCTCTGCTCGCCCAGGACCCACAGGATCGAGTCGGAGATGTTCGATTTTCCCGAGCCGTTGGGACCGACGATGACGGTTAGGCCCGGCTCAAACGTCATATGGGCGCGGTCGGCAAACGACTTGAACCCTTTGAGCGTGAGGGACTTGAGATACACGGTTCCTCGCTTAAACAGGCTTCTTGTTGAGAATCACGCCGTTGGTGGTGTAGCCCATGCGGTCGAGTGCCTCGAGCGCGGCAGCTCCCTCGGCCTCCTTCTTGGAGGAACCGGTGCCGCGGCCCTGGCGAATACCGTCGATGAGCACCACAGCGGTAAAGGTGGGCGCATGCGCGGGGCCCTCGGAGCCGACCAGCTTATACGCAGGAGGCTCGTGGCCGTCTGCCTGCACGCACT
>CABVCF010000059.1 GCA_902496775.1 uncultured Collinsella sp. | reverse complement strand
TAAGGCCGATGCCCCTATGAGCATTGAGTCCATCATCGACTTTATCGAGGACGGTGACATTGAGGACGCCCGCGCTGCCGTTGAGCGTCAGATTGAGCTGAATGGCGCAATCAGTGCCGAGGGCCTTGCGCACGCTTGGGGCGCCGAGGTGGGTCGTACGCTGCTGGGTGCTCGTGCCGATGACGTCGCCTGCCGTGCCCGTGCCCGTGCGGCCGCCGGGTCCGACGCCCGCATGAACGGCTGCGCGCTGCCGGTCGCCATTGTGTGCGGCTCGGGCAATCAGGGCATTACCTGCGCATTGCCCGTCATGGAGTATGCCGAGTACCTGCGCTGCGACCACGAGCGCCTGGTGCGCGCCGTGATGCTGTCCGATCTTATCGCCGTGCATATCAAGAGCTATATTGGTGCGCTCTCGGCGTTTTGCGGTGCTATTTGCGCCGCGTGCGGTGCCGGCGCTGCGATTACCTGGCTGTGCGGTGGCACGCGCGAGCAGATTGGCGCGACGGTCTCGAATACGCTTGGCAACGTGGGCGGCATCGTGTGCGACGGCGCCAAGGCGAGCTGTGCCGCCAAGATCTCGGCTGCCGTTGATGCGGCGATTCTGGGCCACGATATGGCCATGCAGGGCCGCGGCTTCCGTGCCGGCGAGGGCCTGATCCAGGATACCGTCGAGCAGACGATTGCCAGCATGGGCTACGTAGGCCGCGTGGGCATGAAAGATACCGACGTCGAGATCCTCAACATCATGATCGGCAAAACGCAGGTGTGCTAGTTACGCGGTTTTACCAAACCGCGTAACCAGTCGACGCTGCAAACGCCCCTAAGCGGCAATCTGCCTTTCAATCGTCGGGCATGGCCAGAAGGCCTATGCCCTCCTCTTTCAAGGCACATTGCTCGCTTAGGGGCATTTTCGCTGACTTGTGCTCAACCTGCGGTGCCATTTTGTTTGGAGCGAGGGGTCCTATGACAGTTCGTCGGCTACTTGGTGTTCGTAGAAGGCTTCTACTACGGCGTTAAAGTCGCGGGCGAAGTCTTCCATGGTTCCGCGCCAGGTGGCTCGGCTGGGCTTGCCCTGGCCTACATAGGCAGTCTGAATGCCGCAGGCGGGGCTGGGGAAGTCGCGCTTGGGATCGTTGCCCACCATGAGGACCTCGTGCGGCTCGAGCCCCATCACCTGAAGCTGCTCTAGATAGTAGGTGGCATCGGGCTTGCAGCGGGTGGCGTTTCCCATGTGCGTGACGAGCTCAAAGGGAGCGTCGGCCAGGTCGCCCCAACCCATGCGGCACTCGATGGCCCCCTGCGGAAAGCTGGGGTTGGTGAAGAGCGCGCAGCGCAGTCCTGCGTCCTGTACGGCCTGAAGCGCGGCGTGTGCGCCCGGCATGGCGTGGGCGTTGATGACATCGTCGTTCTTGTACGGCAGGACTTCACGATCGTAGTAGGTAAACGCCTCGTAGATGAGTGGGTCCGAGAGGCAAATGCCGCACCGGCGCTCAACCTCTTCTTGGTAGAACTCAAGATTGGTGCGATTATCCGTGCCGCTTCGGCGGTTGGCGTTGAGGTCGACCAAGATGGTGCCGAGGCGTGCCATTGTGCCACCGCGGCTGCGTCGCCCGATGTCTGCGAGCATCGACGAGACATCCTTAAAATAGCGAAGGATGAATGCGTTGAGGTTGATGCTAAGAAGCGTTTCGTCCATATCGAAAACGACTGCTTTGAGCACGTGGGCACCTTTCTCGATAAATCGTTCCAGAATCGTTGGCTCCGGATACTTTACCTCAAAGGCGTATGGGCAAACTGCTTATCGTCAAGTTGTGGAGACCGCTGTCCATAAGATTACGAAAAAGTCTTCACACGAGTAAAAAAACGCAGTTCACGCTTGAAATCGAACCCATTTCCCCGTAACCTATACGAACGTGATTGCATAAGCGTCACATTAGTATCTGTCGGCTCCCGAGTGTTCCTAAACGTTGTGTGCTTGTCGCACCCTTCTGTAGGTCCTAGCAATCGGGGCCCCGTAGTTCGAAAGGGGTCCACCTTTGAGTGAGATTCAGAACTCGTCCATTTTCTCTCTTGACGATGTCAACGAGGAGGAGATGAACAACCTCATCGACGGTACGATTACCGACTTTGATGAGGGCGATCTCGTTAACGGCACTGTCGTTAAGATCGAGCATGACGAGGTGCTCGTTGACATCGGATTCAAGTCCGAGGGCGTTATCCCGGTCCGCGAGCTGTCCATCCGTAAGGACGCTAACCCTGCAGACATCGTTGCACTCGGTGATCCCATCGAGGCTCTGGTTCTCCAGAAGGAGGACAAGGACGGTCGTCTGGTCCTGTCCAAGAAGCGTGCCGAGTACGAGCGTGCTTGGAACCGCATCGAGGAGAAGTTCAACTCCGGCGAGAACGTCGAGGGCGAGGTTATCGAGGTTGTCAAGGGCGGCCTGATCCTCGACATCGGCCTGCGTGGCTTCCTGCCCGCTTCCCTCGTCGACCTCCGTCGCGTCAAGGACCTCACCTCCTACATGGGCACCCGCATCGAGGCCCGCGTCATCGAGATGGACCGCAACCGCAACAACGTCGTCCTCTCCCGTCGCGTCGTGCTCGAGGAGTCCCGTAAGGCCGAGCGCTCCGAGATCCTGTCCAAGCTCAAGTCTGGCATGCGTCTCCAGGGCACCGTTTCCTCCATCGTCGACTTCGGCGCCTTCGTTGACCTCGGCGGTATCGATGGCCTCATCCACATCTCCGAGCTCTCCTGGAACCACGTCAACCATCCTTCCGAGGTTGTCAAGGTCGGCCAGGAGGTCGAGGTCGAGGTTCTCGACGTCGATCTCAACCGCGAGCGCATCTCCCTGGGTCTCAAGCAGACCACCGAGGATCCGTGGCGCGCACTGGTCAAGAAGTACCCCGTCGGCGCTATCGTCGAGGGCACTGTGACCAAGCTTGTCCCGTTCGGCGCTTTCGTCGACCTGGGCGAGGGCATCGAGGGCCTGGTGCACATCTCCGAGATGGCCAACAAGCACGTCGATCAGCCTTCTCAGGTCACCCACGTGGGCGACAAGGTTCAGGTCAAGGTCATGGAGATCGACCTCGACCGTCGTCGTATCTCCCTGTCCATGAAGTCCGCTGCTGAGACTCTGGGCGTCGAGATCGAGGTTACCCCGCTTCCTTCCGAGAAGAAGGACGAGGAGACCGACGCCGAATAAATCGGTTTGACGATCACTTGTTTTAGGGGATCCGTCCGCAATGGACGGGTCCCTTTTTGCATTTCCTGCCGAGATGCGCGATGCTGCCCGTGTGCAATGCCGCCTAGGCTGTTCACGGGCTATTGGGTTGTCAGTGCATGAAAAATGCCGACATCCCGCCTCGGGGAGGAGGCGGGAACGCACCGAGTAGACGGAGGGGTGCGGAGCGCGGTCGCGTCTCGACTGACGACGTTGCCCATCGACGATACTATTGTACTGCATGGCGTGGTTCTTGGTTTATCGTGTCGAACGCTTGTGTTGTGCCATTGCCTGTGACAACGGTGTGCTACACTCTTGCACTGCTGAGTGGGCCAGACGGTCGCGCGATGTGCTGCTTGCGGCACGCGTGAGGAAAGTCCGGGCTCCAGAGGGCGGGATGCCGGCTAACGGCCGGGCGGAGTGATCCGACGGAAAGCGCCGCAGAAAAGAAGACTCCCACCTGCGCCGCAAGGCGTAAAGGGAAAAGCTGAAACGGTGGTGTAAGAGACCACCAGCGTCGTGGCAACACGGCGGCTTGGCAAGCCCCATCCGGAGCAAGCGCGAATAGGAACGCTATGGGCCGGCCCGGTCCGCGTTCGGGTAGCGTGCGTGGAGCTGCACGGTAACGTGCAGACAAGATAAATGACCGTTCACGACAGAACCCGGCTTATAGGCCCACTCGGCAACTATGTTGACGCTGCGAACCCGTCAGCGCGGCAATCTGCCTTTCAAGCCTTAGGGCATGACCATAAGGTCAATGCCCTCGTTTTTCAAGGCACCTTGCTCGCGCTGACGGGTTCTCCCTGTTGGTGACGGTATCATTGGCGTTTCCGTTCTTGTTGGCGAGGGCAACGGTGCTGTCTTTGCCGTATTATTGAGGCTGTTTGTTGCCGCGCTTAGTTTTGTTGAGGGGCTTTGTTGGACAGCTATTTTACTCTGCAATCGAATATTGAGGCTTCGGGCGAGTTTGTGGACCGCAAGAGCCAGTTTATTGCCCAGCTGGTCCATATTGAGTCCGAGGATGAGGCGAATGCCTTTATCGAGATGGTTCGCAAGCGTCATTACGACGCTCGACATAATGTACCCGCGTGGATTTTGGTCGATGGACGCGAGCGTCAGAGCGATGACGGTGAGCCGAGCCGCACGAGCGGTATGCCGACGCTCGAGGTGTTGCGCGGTGTGGGACTCAAAAATGTTTGCTGCGTAGTGACGCGCTATTTTGGTGGCACGTTGTTGGGGCCTGGTGGCTTGGTACGCGCCTATACCGCGGCGACGCAGGCGGCGGTGGCCGCTGCTCAGGAGGCCGGGCAGATCGTCGAGATGACGAGCGTCGTGCCTGTTGACGTGCATGTGGCCTATCCGCAGTATGAGCAGGTGCTTCGTTTGGCGCAGGATTCGGGTGCCAAGGTTTCGGATACCGATTACGCGGATGCCGTGACGATTCATTTGGTGTTTAAGGCGGGGGAGCAGGAGCCGTTTTGCGCCAAGATGCGCGAGCTTATGGCGGGGCGCGAGGAGATTGAGGTCGGCGCTCCTGAATTTGCCGAGTTCTAACGGCGACGGCCGGCGTGCTTTTGGATGAATCCCAAGTGCGCCGGCCGTCGTTTTTCTGTTGCCGCCGTTTACTCGGCGAGCTGCTTTAGCACATCGCAGGCGATCTCGACGGCATCGTCGATGCAGCCGGGGCAGCTGCGGAGCGGACCCTTGTCCGATCCGATGCCCTTGAGCGTGCCGCAGACAGTCGTCGTGTTCTTCTCGCCAAAACGCTTGGCAATCTCGCGCGACAACTTGTAGGTCTGGCCCTTGGTCTTGGGGTTTTCCATGCCGTCGCTCATCACGAAGCCCATGATGGCCACGGCGCCCGAGATGGCGCCGCAGGTCTCGGTCATGCCGCCCATGCCGGCGCCAAAGCCCTCGGTGAGGGTAAAGGCGACCTGGGGATCGAGCCCGACGGCAGGCGCGAGCGTACAGGCGACGGCCTGTGCACAGTTAAAGCCACGGGCGTGGTATTCGGCAGCCTGAGCCTGACAGGCGGTGATGTCGAGCTGGGTGGTATCGATCTGCTTCATCGTTGTCTCCTTGGTCACGGTGTACCCGCCTATGGTACCCGTGACGGGGCATGTAATCATCGAGAGCTTTATGTATGCCTCGTATTTTATCTATCGAGCAAATGACCAAGGCTTGAGATAAATTCCCCTGATCAATTTGTTCCATAACCTACCTTGGGGATGGGTTGAGAGGGGTGCAGGGTAGCGGTATCGTGAACCGAATAAAACTAAAACCCAGGCAAGGGAGCAAGATATGAGCGAGCAGACCATCGGTACTACATGTGTTCAGGGCGGCTATCACCCGGGAGATGCCGAGCCGCGCCAGGTGCCCATCTACCAGTCCACCACGTGGAAATACGACACGTCCGAGCACATGGGCAAGCTGTTTGACCTGGAGGAGTCGGGCTACTTCTACAGCCGTCTGCAGAACCCCACGTGCGATCTGGTTGCCGTCAAGATTTGCGAGATGGAGGGCGGCACCGCTGCGATGCTCACGAGCTCGGGCATGGCTGCGAATTTCCTCGCGATCTTTAACGTGGCCGGTGTCGGCGATCACGTGGTCGCGAGCTCTGCCATCTACGGCGGTACCTACAACCTGCTCGCCCATACTATGGAGCGCATGGGTTTGACCTGCACCTTCGTTGCCCCCGACTGCACTGATGAAGAGCTCGAGGCGGCCTTTCAACCCAATACCAAGCTCGTCTTTGGCGAGACGATCGCCAACCCCGCCCTTGCCGTGCTCGATATTGAGCGCTTTGCCAAGGCCGCACATGACCACGGCGTGCCGCTGATGGTCGACAACACCTTCCCGACACCCGTAATGTGCCGTCCCTTTGAGTGGGGTGCCGACATCGTCACGCACTCCACCACCAAGTACATGGATGGACATGCTGCCTACCTGGGTGGCGTAATCGTCGATCACGGCCAGTTTGACTGGATGGCCCATGCGGACAAGTTCCCGGGTCTCACCACGCCCGACGAGAGCTACCACGGCGTGACCTATGCCGAGAAGTTCGGTCGCGAGGGCGCCTTCATTACCAAGGCTACCGCGCAGCTCATGCGCGACCTTGGACCCATGCAGAACCCGCAGGCGGCGTTCTTCCTGAACAGCTCGCTCGAGAGCCTGCATGTGCGCATGCCGCGTCATTGTGAGAACGGCCTGGCCGTTGCCAAGTTCCTGCAGAGCCATCCCAAGGTGCGCTTCGTGAGCTATCCGGGCCTGAAGGGCGACAAGTACTATGACCTGGCTCAGAAGTACATGCCCAACGGTACCTGCGGCGTTGTGAGCTTTGGCTTTAACGGTGGTCGCGCGGCGGCCGAGACCTTTATGAAGAGCCTCAAGCTCGCCCAGATCGCCACGCACGTGGCCGACGCCCGCACTTGCTGCCTGCATCCTGCCAACGCCACGCATCGCCAGATGAACGATGAAGAGCTCATCGCCTGTGGCATTTCCGCCGACATGGTACGCCTGTCGTGCGGCCTCGAGGACACGGCCGACTTGATTGCCGACCTTGAGCAGGCGCTCGAGCAGTGCTAGGCTAGCTCCTTACAAGGTGCCGATGCTGGCAGAAAGCTTCGGCGACCTTTCGTTCCGATTCCGTAGGCGGGACCCCAATCGCGGCTGTTTGCAGGCGATTGGGGCCCCGTTTTTTTGCGTTGGGCCACTCGAAAGGATGGATATGGAGAAAACTGCAGAGCAGCTGCGCCGCGAGCACATTGCTCTAGAGGGCGACACCCATGGCAAGAACAAATGGGCGATTCTGTTTACCGTGCTCATCATGACGTTTATGGTGTGTTTGGATTCGACCGTCGTGACCGTGGCGCTGCCCGTGATGCAAAAGGAGCTGGGCGTGGGCCTCGACCGCATCCAGCTGGTGAGTTCGGTGTATCTGCTTGCGACATGCGTGGCTATGTTGCCGTTTGGCCGTCTGGGTGATGTGCGCGGCAAGGTGAATGTGTTCCAGCTGGGCGTCATCGTCTTTTCGGTCGGTTCGCTGCTGTGCGGCCTTTCGGCCTCGCTCGAGGTTCTTATCCTGGCACGCATTGTTCAGGGCGTCGGTTGCGCAGCGGCCATGGCTAACAACATGGGTATCATCACCGAATCGTTTCCGGCGCGCGAACGAGGTCGTGCCATGGGTATTCTCGCGACCTTCGTGGCCCTCGGCATGATGTGTGGCCCCGTGCTCGGCGGCATGCTGGTGGCAAGCTTTCCCTGGGAGAGCATCTTCCTCATCAACCTGCCCATCGGCGTCATCTCGTTTATCGTGGGGCTCTACACGCTGCCGCATGTTAGGCCAGAGGCTGGCGAACGCCCCATGCCCCTTGCCGAGGCTGCTCGCCGCTGTTTTGCAAATTCGGCCTTCACCATCAACCTTGTCTGCATGCTCATCGTGTTCGTTGGCATTGGCGCATCCGAGTTTATTCTGCCGTTCTATTTTCAGGACGCCCACGGCTTTGGTTCTGACATCTCTGGACTACTCTTTTTGGCGCTGCCGATGGTGAATGCCTTTATCGGCCCGCTTTCGGGTACGGTTTCGGACCGTGTTGGCTGCGAGGGCCCCACGGCAGTCGGCCTGGGCGTGTACGTATGCGGTCTTTTTGCGGTAAGCACGCTCGACGAGCACTCTTCTATCCCTGTGATCGTGTGCTGCGTCGCGTTTATGTCGTGCGGTACGTCGATTTTCCAGAGCCCCAATAACTCGCTGTATATGGGCTCGGCTCCGCGCGAAGCGCTCGGCTTTGCGGGCAGCCTGGGTAGCCTGGCGCGCTACGCGGGTATGGCAGTTGGCATTACGGCGGCATCACATATCCTATATGGGCAGATGAGCATGGCGATGGGCGAGGCCGTGACCAGTTTTGTTGCAGGCCGTCCGGATGTGTTCCTGTTTGGTTTTCGTTCGGTGTTCTATGTGTTGATGGCCGTGGCAGCCGTGGGCTTTGCGCTCGCCATGGTGCGTTTGGTGAGGATGCGCGTCCGCCATTAGCTTGTGGAGGCAGGCTTGCCACGAATCGGCCCATCTACTGGTCTTGCGGCTTTATAGTGCGATGCGGCTTGTGGGACGGGCGGGGGTCGGTCCGTGGTAGACTATCGAACAACGTTTATTAATCGCGCGGTATCGTTGCCGCGAGAAGGGGTTGCGCCATGCAGGAGCTTGAGGATCGTATTCGCCATGACGGCATCGTAAAGGCCGGTAACGTCCTTAAGGTTGATGCCTTCCTCAACCACCAGTGCGACGTTGAACTGTTCGACCACATGGGCGCCGAATGGGCCCGTCTGTTCGAGGGTGTCGAGATCAACAAGATCCTGACGATCGAGGCTTCGGGCATTGGCATGGCTTGCATCGCGGCTCAGCATTTTGGCGGTGTGCCGGTGGTCTTTGCCAAGAAGGCGCAGTCCATCAACCTCGACGGCGAGCAGTATGCCACGACCATCTACTCATTTACCAAGCAGAAGGAGTACCCGGTCATCGTTGGCAAGCGTTTTCTGTCCGAGGGCGACAAGGTCCTGATCATCGACGACTTCTTGGCCAACGGCTGCGCGCTCGAGGGTCTTATCAAGATCTGCGAGGCTGCAGGTGCCGAGGTATCCGGCATTGGCATTGCGGTGGAGAAGGGCTTTCAGGGCGGTGGCGATAAGCTCCGTGAGCGCGGCTTCCGTGTCGAGAGCTTGGCCCGTATCGCCGATATGGACTGCGAGACCGGCGAGATCACCTTCGCCTAAGTGCGCAACACAAGCGATTGCTATGCGATGTGACAAAGGGACCGTCCCTTTGTCACATTTTTTGTATGAGGGGAGGTGTTGATATGGATGAGAACAAGATGGGATGGCGCGAGTATGCGCGCTATGCCGAGATATCGGCCGAGGAGTTGGCGCGCGATTGCGAGGTACAGGTGTTTCGCGCGACGGGTCCGGGCGGACAGGGTGTGAACACGACGGACTCGGCGGTGCGCATGAAACATATCCCTTCGGGAATTACCGTGACGGCGCGCGAGAGCCGCAGCCAGTTCCAGAACCGTGCAAGCTGCCTGCGTAAGCTGCGCGCTGAGCTTGAGCGTCGCGGGCGTCCACCGCGCCGACGCGTAAAGACCAAGGTGCCTCAGCGCTCTCGCCAGCGCAGGCTCAATGACAAGCACTTCAACTCCATTAAAAAGGCCAACCGTCGCAAGCCGGGTAGTGACGAATAGCCTCCCCATGAGTTGCGATGAAATAGGGACTGTTTATGCAGCTAAAGCCGCAAAACAGTCCCTATTTCACCGCAACTTAGGTGGGGCTAGCGAGTTGGGTGCCAGACTTGGAGGGCACCGGGAAGGATGTCGACCTCGATGCGCGAGGCGACGATGGGCTCGCCGTCGGCTTGGATGGGGTAGTCTGGCTCCTCAAAGGTGAGCTCGGCATGGCGGCATCGGCGTATGCGAACCGGTGGCAGCTTGGTATGGTGGCCGTCCTTGGCCGAAAGGAACATAGGCAGGGCAACCGCGCGAGGGACAGGGCCGCATGCGTAGCAGACGTCGAGCACGCCGTCGCAGGGGTCGGCATCGGGGCAGATGCGATAGCCCGAGCCATAGGTGGGACCAAGCTGAATCGCCATGATGATCGCCCTCACGCGCTCGGCGGGCGCCCCGTCAAAGCTGACTGTCATGGAGTAGTTGCGATAGCGCAGGCCAAACTGCTCAAGTCCCGAAAGGGTGTAGAGCGGAGCGCCCGTCAAGCCGGTCTTTTTGCGCAGCTCGGTGGTGCCAAGGCCGATGGCGGCATCGATGCCGACCGAAAGCGTCTGGTCGTAGTGCTCAACGGTAGCCTCGCCGCTACCGCTTGCGGGGTTCCATGAGCGAATCCGCCCGATGTCCTGACGTTGAAGCTCACAGGTGAGCAGCGCGCCATAATCCTTGCCGGAGAAATCTTCGATACCGAGCGTTTGGGCAAAATCGTTGCCGGAGCCTACGGGTAGGATGGCAAGAGCGGGGCGGACCGCCTCATCCTGCGTCATGAGTCCGTTGACGACCTCGTGGATCACGCCGTCGCCGCCGAGGGCGATAACGGTGTGATAGCCCTCGGCCTGTGCGGCCAGCTCCTCGGCATGTCCCATGCGCTCGGTCAGTACCAGGTCAAACTGGGATGCGCGCGCGGTCATATCCAAAAAGCGTTGTAGGCGCTCGGCAACTTCGTGCGCCGCACCCGATTGGGCTGCTGGGTTGGCGATGATGAGCGTGCGACCAAAATCAGTTGCGTGCATGGAACGACTCCCGGCGTATGACGTGACGGTGCGGTCGCGCTCAGGTCGAATTGCCCCCGATTGTGGCTGCACGGCGAATACTAACGTCTACTCTATCAGGTCGTTGTGGCGCTCGATAGCCTCCGCTACCGTACCGCCCTCATCCACAATAAGCGAACGGCGCTTGGGCGAGATGATGCGCTGGGCGGGGTACACGCCGCGGTGTCCGGCGGTTAGGTAGCTGATAAAGGCCACGATGACAAAGAACCCGGCTGCCGTGCCGTGGAACAGGTCGATGGCCATCATACAGGTGGTGATGGGCACGTTAAGGCCGGCGCAGAACACGCCGAGCATGCCCAGCGCTGCCAGAAAGCTGGGATCGATTCCGACGAGGCAACCTATCCAGCCGCCGAGCGCCGCACCGATGCCAAACAGGGGCGTGACCTCGCCGCCTTGGAAGCCGGCGCCCAGGGTGAGCGCTGTGACGACCAACTTGATGGCTGCGTCCGCCAGGGTGGTGTTGCCGGCAAATCCAGCGCCGGAAAGCCACGTGGAAAGGCCGGCGTAGTCCCAGGCGTCGAGGAGGGCATAGGCGGCCAAAACCACGAGTGCGCCTATAAGTGCGCGAACGAGGTAATTGGTGATAAAGCGACCGTACAGGCTCTTGACGGTTCGAACCGACCAGGCAAAGAGGCGTGCCGTCAGACCGAAGATGATGGCGCTGATAACAACGATGACGACTGTCTTGGGCGACATGGCGGGAACGCTGGCGATAACATTCGCCTCGTACTCGGTTCCCAAGGCAAGCGATGTAAAGTAGCCGGTAAACGAGGCGACCAGGCAGTAGATGCCTGCGGTGTAGTCGATCTTGCCGATAAAGCACATCTCCATGCCAAAGAAAGCTCCGGCAAGGGGCGAGCCGAACACGGCGCCAAAGGCCGACGAGATGCCGGCGAGCATGAGGTCGTGGTGATCATGCTTTTTGAGGTGGGCGAGGCTCGAGATGTTGCTGGCGATGGTGCCGCCAATCTGCACCGCGGCTCCCTCGCGACCGGCCGATCCGCCCGTTAGGTGCGTGAGCGTGGAGCAGATGAAGGTGAGGACGGCCATGCGCATATGGATGAGGCGTGTGCCCAGTGCGGAGTCGATGACCAGGTTGTTACCACGCTTGGCGGCGAGACCGTGGTTTTTGTACACCCACGCGGTGGCCATGCCCACGATGGGGAGCAGGGCGTACACCCACGCATGGTGCTCGCGATAATCGGTCGCGATATTCAGCGAGGCCAAAAACGCCCAAGCGGCAACGCCCATGGCGAGCGAGACGATGACGACGAGTACGAGCAGCTTGGCGCTCGCGAGTAGGTTGCGGGCGTTGCGGCGCGTGTCGGCAGCCAAGAGATGCTCGGAGCGGGTGAGCTGTTGCCTGCCTGCCATGATGATGTCGCTAAGGGAGAAAAAGCCGCCGTCGTCGAGCGGCTGGGAATGATCCTGCGCCTCGCTTGCGCTTTCGGGTTTGTCGTTATGAGCCATACGTTCCTCTTTTAGGTTGCAACGCAAGCATTATAAAACGCGGTAAACGCGACGAGCCGGTGGGTTGGTTTCCATTCTGTTTCGTGGCCTGCGGCTGACAGGTGTATTTGCGGGTACAGGCCCAGTCGCGGTCGCGCGTCGGGGATTATACTTAGACAAGCATAAAGAATCGGCGCCCCGTTGTGCGCCGTGGCATTAAGAGGTGCATATGGCAGAGAAGCTCATTCCGCTGGAGGACGCGCAGTCGATTGTTCTGTCGCACGTTGCTCCGACCGATCTCGTCGAGATTCCCGTGTGGCAGGCCACCGGTCTTCCCTTGGCCGAGGACGCGGTGGCCGATATCGATATCTCGCCGTTTGCCAACAGCGCTATGGACGGATATGCCGTGCGCTCGGCGGACTTGGCGCAGGCGTCTGGCGAGGCGCCGGTGACGCTCGACGTTATCGGACATGAGGCCGCGGGCCATGTGTTTGAGGGCACAATCGGAGTGGGCGAGACGGTCCGCATCATGACAGGCGCGCCGGTGCCCGAGGGTGCCGATGCCGTAGTGAAATACGAGATCGTCGACGTGCTCGATGGCGACGGCAACGAGGGCTCGCACGTGAGCTTCTCGGCGCCTGCTAAAGTGGGGGAGAACGTTCGCTCTGCTGCCGAGGAGGCCCATGCCGGCGATGTTGTGATGCACGCCGGCGAGGTCGTGGCCCCGGCGGG
>CABVCF010000058.1 GCA_902496775.1 uncultured Collinsella sp. | reverse complement strand
AAGCGACCAACCGGAGTCGATCGCTTTCTATTCTATGGTGGGCCGTCAGGGGTTCGAACCCTGGACCTTGGGATTAAAAGTCCCCTGCTCTGCCAGCTGAGCTAACGGCCCGCGGGTGGCATTGTACCACGGTCTGGGACTATTCCCAACTCCATTGGCCGTTCTGGAAAATCACAACTTCACGTCCATCAGGCGTAATGCCCGTAATATCGATGTCGTCCGTGCCGATCATAAAATCGACGTGCGTGCTCGAGACGTTAACACCATGCTCCAGGAGCTCCTCCTTGGACATGTCATACCCACCCTCGATGCATTCGGGGAAACCGACACCTAGCGCGAGATGGCAGCTAGCGTTCTCGTCATAGAGCGTATCGTAGAACAGAACACCACTTTCGCGGATCGGCGTGTTCTTGGAAATGAGCGCGACCTCTCCCAGGTGAGCAGCGCCCTCGTCAGTATCGATGATACTTGCGAGCGTTGCCTTGCCCACGCGGGCATCGTAGTCCACCACGCGGCCGCCCTCGAATTTAATCCAAAAATCGTCGACCTTATTGCCGTGGTGGATGAGCGGCATGGCCGAGTACACGATACCGTCGGCGCGCATGCGATCGGGCGAAGTGAAGACTTCCTCGGTGGGAATGTTGGGGAAGAAGGGGTGCCCATCGGGCGTCTTGCCCTTGCCGCCGGCCCACTCGTGACCCTTCGTCATGCCAATCGTCAGATCGGTTCCATTTGCCGCGGTGTAATGCAGACAGTCGAAACGATTGTCGTTCAGGAAACGCAGGTTCTTTTCGAATGCGGCGTCATGGAGTTCCCAGTCGCTCTCTGGGTCCTGGCCATCGGCGCGCGCGGTGTGCAGAATCGCATTCCACAGCTTATAGATTGCAACCTCATCGGCGTCTCCCGGGAACACCTCGTGCGCCCAAGCCACGACCGGAGCGCCGGCGATGCACCACGGATTGATGTTGTAATCCAGTCCACGGCGGAAAACTTTGCACTGCGTATTCCTCGCCTTTGATGCCGCGGCCGGCTTGGCTGGATCGATGCCCTTGAGGGCCGCAGGATCCGCACCCTCGATAAAGACAAAGCAGGCGCCGTCCTGGGCCAGGGAATCCAGCTGCAGGCGCTTCCACTCGGGCGTCTGCTCAAAATAGCTTTTCTCGACATGCTCGTACGTGAGCCTCGTCACGGCATCATCGGCCCAAATGACCGTCACGTGGCCGGCGCCGGCAGCATAGGCCTCCGCGACCACCACGCGCGCAAACGGCGCGCACTCGACCGGAGACTGAACGACGACCTCCTGGCCGGGCTTGACGTTTACGCCCTTGCGGACGACCAGGCGCGCGTAGTTTTTAATCTTGGGCTCCAGGGTCTTCATGCCCTCCAGAGCCTCTTCGACCGTCAGGGCAGCTCGAATCATGTGCCACTCCATCTATCTATAGAACAGTAAAAAGGCGCGCCGCAAAAACGACGCGCCTTATATCTTAGCGATAAGTATGTATGCAAACGCTACTTCTTCTTGGAGTCCTTCTTGTCCTCCTCGGCAGCCGAACGCTCGATAAGAGCGTTGAGCTTGTTCTCGGACATGCCCTCGGCCTGCGCGCGGTACATGTTGCGCAAGGGACGAATACGAGCGAAGTCGTAGATAAAGTCACCTAGGATGATGACATAGGACAAAACGATGCCGACCATCTGGACAGGGCTGGACACCATGCCAGCGGGAGCGAAGTACAGCGAGGCCCAAATTGCCACGACGAGCACCATGCCAATGGCGAGCACAATCCACCAGATGCGACGGCGCTTGGTGTAGTCCTCGTCCTGCTTGAGGAGGATATTCGACACCGTATAGATGCGGTCCTCCTTGGCGCGCTGCTTGGCCTTGCGGGCGCGCTTCTCCTCTTTAGAGAGGCCCTCGAGGTTCTCGCCCTTCTCGAGCTCTTTGCGGCGTGCCTTAGACGAAGCCGGCACGACGCGAACGGAGCTCGCTGCTTGGCGGGCGGGCTTAGCAGATGCGGCAGACTTGCGCGCAACCCCGGTAACTTCGTGGGATTGCGTGCGCTTGTTCGTGGCGCTACGGGTACTCACTTATGCGTTCTCCTTCATGCTTGTGAACTGGGAGCCCGTGATGATCTGGAAGGCCTCGCGATAGCGCTCGGACGTGCCATCGATGACCTCGGCGGGCAGGTGCGGGGTCTCCCCCGTCATATCCCAGTTGGCTTTGAGCCAATTGCGGACGAATTGTTTGTCGTAGCTGGGCTGAATCTTGCCCTCCTCGTAGCTGGCGGCGGGCCAGAAACGGCTGGAGTCGGGCGTGAGGCACTCGTCGATCAGCGTGACCTTGCCATCGATGACACCAAACTCGAACTTGGTGTCGGCAATGATGATGCCACGGGTCGCGGCGTACTCGGCGGCAGCCTTGTAGATCTTGAGGGAAAGGTCGCGAATCTGCGTGGCGATGTCCTCGCCCACGATCTCGCAGCAACGCTCGAACGAGATGTTCTCGTCGTGGTCACCGATCTCGGCCTTCGTGGACGGCGTGAACAGCGGCTCAGGAAGCTTGGAAGCCTCGGTCAGGCCCTCAGGCAGCTGGATGCCGCAGACGGTGCCGTTCTCGTCGTAGGTCTTCTTGCCAGAACCGGTCAGATAGCCGCGGACGATGCACTCGATAGGAATCGTCTGGGCCTTCTTAACCAGCATGGCGCGGCCAGCGAGGTAGTCACGATACTCAGCAAACTCCTCGGGGAAATCCGCCGGGTCGATGGAAACGAGATGGTTGGGGACGATGTCGGCAAACTTATCGAACCAGAATGCCGAGATGCGATTGAGTACCTCTCCCTTAAACGGAATCTCGTCGGGAAGAATGAAGTCGAACGCAGAAATGCGGTCGGTGGCGACCATCAGCAGGTTTTCACCGGCATCGTAAATATCACGAACCTTGCCACGGGAATCCGGACGACGCTCCATCGTTGTCACGTGAGTCACTCCTTACCTAAATACGACAGAAATGCGGGTTCTTTCCCGCATGTTTTCGCAAACTCGGAGCGGCAGGGACGCGGCCCCTCCTTCACCGAATAGCGAAAAGCTAGTGCTCCATTGTAGTAGATGCCGCGTCTGCCGTGTGCTCGCGGGGCAGATGAATTGTAAAAGTCGTACCCTTTCCAAGCTCCGACTCCACGGATATGTAGCCATGGTGACGCTCGACGATCTGCTTGGTCACGGCGAGGCCAACGCCCAGGCCGCCAGCTTCGCGGGCGCGGCTGGCATCGGCGCGCCAAAACCGCCCGAAGATGCGCGACAGATCGTCCTTGGCAATACCGATGCCGGTATCAGAAACGGCAATGCTGACGTGCTTGCGGTCACTTAGCACCGACACCACGACCCAACCGCCCTCGGGGGTGTAGCGCATGGCGTTGCTCATGAGGTTGATAACACATTGCGTGATCATGTCGGGATCGGCCTCGACGACATCGTCGTGACCCTGGGTCTCGTCCGCAAAACGCAGGCGCAGATCGCGGTCGACAAACAGGCGCTCCTGGGCATTGACGATGGAACGCACGAAAGGAACCATGTCCACCGGCTCAAGGTTGAGCGGAGCCGTGCTGTTTTCCATGCGCGACAGGTCGAGCATCTGCTGCACCAGACGAGCCAGGCGGCGCGTCTCGGAAGCAACGGTCTCCAAATGCTCATCGTCGGTGGGATACACGCCATCCTGCATGGCCTCGACCGTTGCGAGCATGGCCATAAGCGGCGTGCGAAGCTCATGTGCAACGTCTGAGGTCAGGCGCTTCTCGTGTTTCATATCCTTCTCGAGCGAAGTGGCCATCTCATCGAAGGTCTCACCCAGCTGATCGATCTCGTCATCACCGCGCAGTCCCGTGCGAGCCGACAGGTCGCCGTCACGGATTTGCTTTGCGGTACTGGTGATGCGATGAATCGGCTTGGTGAGCATGCGCGACACGAGCGATCCGATAACGACCGAAATGCAGATTGCAACAACCGCGGCGAGGGCCATGGCGTTAAAGGTCTTCTCCCTAAACGCAGAGTCCGCCTTGGTGAGCAGAGCGTCGGAGCCGATGGCCCACAGCTTTACCTGTCCGACATGCTCGCCGGAAGACGTTACAATCTCGACGTTAGCAACGCTATCGGAGTCGGTTGGAGCAGACGAGACCGGGCTATGCGATGCCCTCTTGCCGCTCGTGTCGTCGGTCGTAGCCTGGTTTTCGCGTACATCGGCGGTGGCGCTTGCCGAGGGCCAGGAATCGTCATAAACGATCACGCCCTTTTTATTGACGACCTGCATACCCAGATCGTCGGAAACCAAACTCGACGTTGCGACCGTGCGCAGTTCTCCCGCGGTCCAAGAGCCGTTTTCCTCATATGAGGTCGCCAACTTCTCGGCAGCGGAATTGGCGATTTCGACAATATTGGAGCGCGTGTAATCCGTAAAAACCGTACCCCATACAACGGAGACTACGCCCACCAGCACCAATACCGTCATGAGCGATGTCAGAGCAAAAGCAAGTGCCATGCGCGAGGGATAGCTCATCGTTGGCCGTGAATCGGAACGAGGCGTGTTCCAACTAGCCTTGGAACCCGCCTCGCTCTCCTGCTTGTGCTTTTGTCCGATTTCAAAGCGCGCAGGTGTCATATGTGATTTCCCTATTTCTCGTCCGACTTATCGGTCTTGGCCGGAGCCTCGAAGCGATAGCCGACACCATGGACGGTGTAGAGCCACTTGGGCTTCTTGGGATCATCGCCCAGCTTGGCGCGAAGGTTCTTCACGTGGCTGTCGATGGTGCGCTCGTAACCCTCAAAGTCATACCCGAGCACTTTCTCGACCAGCTCCATGCGGTTATACACACGGCCGGGATGGCGGGCAAGCGTGGTGAGCAGCTTGAACTCAGAAGCCGTCAGATCGACTTCCTTGCCCTCGACCAAAATCTTGTGGCCCGAGATATCGATGACCAGATCGCCGAAGTCGAGTACCTCGACGGCGGGCTCGTCGGCCTGATGGGCACGGCGGAACAGAGCGCGAACGCGGGCGACGAGCTCGCGCGGCGAGAACGGCTTAATCAGATAGTCGTCGGCGCCGAGCTCAAGACCGATAATACGGTCCTCGATCTCGCCCTTAGCCGTCAGCATGATGATGGGGACATCCGAGGTATCGCGAATGGTGCGGCAAACGCGCTCGCCGGGGATCTTGGGGAGCATAAGGTCGAGCACGACCAGGTCGAACTGATGCTTCTCGAACTCCTCGATCGCGGACTGGCCGTCGCCGACGCCCACAACCCAGTAGCCTTCGCGCTCGAGATAGGCAGCGACGGCGTCACGGATTGCCTTCTCATCCTCGACCAGCAGAATCTTTTTTGCATCTGAAGCCATAACACGGCCCCCCTGTCTCAATTAGCTAAGAACAAGCCCATTTTAACGCACCTGAGCCCGCCAGATGCCGCTATGACGCGGCAGCTCGGCGGGCGGTACTCACAATTACAACGCGTTTATTCCCCTGTTGGCGCCTTTTTAACCCCTCTAAGCTTAAAGAGAGAATAGGCGTGCAGTGACCGTCTCTGGTATACCCTGGCTGTTGCGCACCGTGGCGTACGTAAGGAATGAGTCCGATTTTCCCGCCGTAGCTGGATAATCGCCATACTCCAAAGCGCGGTCGGGCGACAGCAGCGAGCCATAGGTCTTGGCAGAGGTGTCGATCAGGAAATGCGACGCCTGTACCTTAACAAGGTATTTATTCTTCTTGCCAGCCGCACATGCGAGCGGCTCGCGTGACAGGAAGAGGTACGGCCCTCCCTCATTACCGATATACGTGCCCATATTGCCCAGGCTGCCCACGCCACTATAGGCCGCCTCGATAGAAAACACGAAGGTATCGCCCATATATACGGCCTCGAAAGGCGAAACTGACGAAGGAAGGACCAACTGGGCACGCTTGGTGTTGTTGCCGTCGGTCAGATCGATTGCCGTTATGCCGTAGTAGACGCCCTCGTCGTTGCGGACACGCGGCGAGATGGTCAAAATGCCGTCGCTCGCGCGCGGGGCCGATGCAAAGCGGCCCGTCGATTTCCAAATTGTCTCGGCCTTGGATTCATCAAGCGAGCGACGATAGCAAAACGAATCGCTACTCGTCTTATTGCCACCTGCCGAGGGCATTTTATACCAGATGACTGATGACCCGAACGCCGTAAACAGCGGCGGATCATAGTCCTTGCCACCTCGATCGAGCTCAACCACGTCGCCAGAGAGCGAAGCGCCCGACAGATTTTGACCGTAGAGCTTCCACGATGAATTGGCAAAGTTCATCTCAACCCACGCGAATACGCTGTCGCCGGCACGGACATCGTAGAATGCATATCCCGTGCCCTCGATAGGATCCTCGATTAATGTGGTAAGCGAGCCATCGCCCAGGTTGAGCACACCGAGTGTGTTGGCGTGCAGTGCCGATGCGGGCGCCATCATCGCCGCGGCGTAATCGCCGTCGCAGTAGTACAGCAGCGTACCCAGAGGCAGCGTCCATGACGCCGCCGGCTCAAGATCGATGTCGACTGCCTCGTACTCATCCGTAATCGAGATGATTTTGGAATCATCCTTGATAACCTGCGGCTCGCCGGCGGCATCATCGCTGGTGCCCGTTTTTTTCGAGCATCCGGCAAGCACCGTGACAGCGCCCGCGGCAGCCCCACCGAGTACAAAGCCGCGACGCGATATTCCGTTCTTGATGTGATCGGCGATACCCATTAGGCGATCTCGGTGCGAGCGGCCTCGATAGCGCGTGTAAGCTGGTCGGCGCAGGAGGTCTTTTTCATACCGCAGGTATTACCGGCGAGAACCTCGATTACGCGATCGGCAGGAGCGCCCTCGACCAGCTTGGAGATAGCCTTGAGATTGCCGTCGCAGCCGCCGGTAAACTCAACGCCCATCACCTTGTTGCCGTCATCGGAAAGATCAAGGTGAATATTGCGAGCACACACGCCCTGAGGCTTGTAATCAAACGAAATCATGCGATCCCCTCTCAGAATGTTATTCGAGACGACTATTATCCCCGTCTTTCCCTAAATGCAACGAGGCGCTTTGCCGGCAACACACATTACCAGCAAAGCACCCTAAAAAGCTAACGTTATGCCCGAACCTACTCGAAGCTCAGCTGCTCCAGACGATCAAAGACCGTGTCGATACGGGTGAGGAAGTCCCACGGATCAAAGATCTCGTCGAGCTTCTCCTGACTGACGGTGCAGCGCGGGTCGGCCTCGAGACGCTCCTTAAAGGTGGGGCCGGAGACACAATCCTGTACCTCGTGCCAGGTTGCCATAGCGTTCTCCTGCACAATGGCGTACGCGTCCTCGCGGGTGATGCCCGTGTCGACGAGGGCGAGCAGGACCTTGGAAGAGAAGATGAGGCCGCGTGTCTTGTTGAGGTTGGCCATCATGCGAGCGGGATACAGCTGCAGGCCGTCGATAACGCGGATGAGGCACTGGAACATGTGGTCGAGGGCGATGAAGCTGTCGGCCTGGGCGACGCGCTCGGCAGAGGAGTGCGAAATGTCACGCTCGTGCCACAGGGCGACGTTGTCGAAGGCAACCTGCGCGTTGGCCTTCACGACGCGCGACAGGCCGCAGACCTTCTCCATGGTGATGGGGTTGCGCTTGTGCGGCATGGCGGAGCTGCCCTTTTGACCCTTACGGAACGGTTCCTCGGCCTCGAGTGTATCGGTCTTCTGCAGATTGCGAACCTCGGTAGCGATGCGCTCACAGGTGGCCGCGGTGGTGGCAAGAACGCCGGCGAGGTAGGCGTGATGATCGCGGCTAATAACCTGCGTGGACAGCGGGTCGTGAACCAGGCCCAGGTGCTCGCAGACATATTCCTCGACAAACGGCTCGATGGAGCTGTACGTGCCGACAGCGCCCGAGATGGCACCAAAGGCAACGTTCTTGCGGGCATCCTCAAGACGGTCCAGATCGCGCTTGAGCTCCCAGGCCCAAGAGCCAAACTTCATGCCGAAGGTCATCGGCTCGGCATGGATGCCATGAGTACGGCCGGCGCAGAGCGTGTTGCGCTCCTCAAAGGCGCGACGCTTGCAGATCTCGCCGAGTTTTTTGACGTCCTCGACGATCAGGTCGCAGGCCTGGGTGAGCTGGTAGCACAGGGCCGTGTCGCCCAGATCGGAGCTGGTCATGCCATAGTGAACCCAGCGGCTGGGCTTGGGGTCGCCCTCGGGAACATCGGCATCGATGTATTCCTTCATGTTGGTCAGGAAGGCAATGACGTCGTGGCGCGTGACTTCCTCGATCTCATCGACCTTCGCCTTCTCAAAGTTGGCATGGTCGCGGATCCACTGGGCCTCGTCTTTGGAAATACCGATCTTGCCGAGCTCCGCCTGGGCCTCGCAGGCCAGAACCTCGATCTCCTGCCAAATGGCGTACTTGTTCTCGAGGGAGAAGATGTGTCCCATCTCCGGGCGGGTATAGCGATCGATCATAGCGGCTCCTTTTTGGTTATTGGCACGTTGGTCGTAACCCAACCATTGTACCGTGCGCAGGTGCAAGTATGGGCAGCAGGCATTAACCTAACATTTTGGAATTGGAGCGAGCATGGGGACGTCCGCGCATTTGCTTCGCAAATACGCACCGGCTGCGGTCGATCCCCTCGGATTCACGGTGACGATGGGGAAGACTTTGTTGAATTGGCCGTCCCCATGTCTCCCGCACTCGATGGAGCGGGTAACGGGACGTCTGCGTATTTGCTTCGCAAATACGCACCGGCTGCGGTCGCCTATCGGCGACCTTGCCTGCTCGCTATAAACGCTTCGCGTTTATTTAACGCTCGCACCCTGGCGGGTTCGAGTCCCGGCACTTTATTGAAAAAAGCACGGTAACGAAACGTTACCGTGCCTGAAATTCGAATGGAGCGGGCAACGGGACTCGAACCCGCGAGTGTCAGCTTGGGAAGCTGATGCCTTACCACTTGGCGATGCCCGCATATGTGGGGGATAGTATAACGCGGTTGTCTTGTTCGATACAAGAGTGGCGATGCTTGTTTTAGCTGTGGAGATTCGTTTGAAAATCGCGTCAATTGTGGAGATGAGGACCTTTAACCTCCTGTTCTCCTTATCTTCTACCTGCGCTTTTGCTTGATTGTTGTATTTGAGCTCAATTTGTCAGGAATTGGGCAAGCTTTTGGTCAGGCTCCGGTACTTACCCGCATGAACCTCGGGGGTAGCCTCATCCTACGCGTCGCAGCCTCCCCATGCGGCGCACGAGGGATAAGGAGCAGCCATGTCCAACGCACCCACGCACTCTGTCCACAGCGCAATCGCAACAGGTCCGCTGCTCCTGCTCCTCTTCCTGCTTTTCGGCTGCCTGGCACCGGGAGCCGCATTTGCCGTCGATGGCTACGACCAGCTCGGCTTCCGCACTATTAGCGATGATTGTGGGCCCTTCTTTATCGGCAAGTATGAAGCTCAAGACGCCTCGATTGCCTACTGCATGAACCAGGAGCGCCCCGGCCCCACCAAGCCGGGCGGCCCATGGCTCAACTTTGATCAAGGCTGGGTGTGGCTCGACGACGAGTTCGCGGCAATCGTTTGTCACGGATATCCTACCGCCACGTCGTTTGGCGGTTACCATCTTTCACCCGATCGTGCCCGCGCCGCAACCCAGCTTGCCGTATGGATGCTCAACGGCACTACCCATGTCGACGGTACCTACTCTTACACGACCGCTCAGGGCAAAACCAAGAGTGGGCACTTTACCACTGACAATGAAGTCGTGGCGGCGGCGCGGTGGCTCCATGACAGCGCAAAATCAGGAAGCATCAAAGCCGCTCCGCACCGCGCGCGGCGCTATCTAGGAGCCGTATCGGGCGGCAGCAAACGTCAGGACATGCTCTATGTACTGCCGGCGGTCTCTGTTTCCTTCCAAAAGCAGTCTGCAAACGCTGCCATTACCAGCGGAAACAATACTTATCAGTTTGCCGGGGCAACATTCGATGTTTTTGAGAGCGCCAGCGACGCACGTGTTGGCACCATCCAGATGGACAGCAACGGTCGGGCGCAAGCAACACTTCTGCCCAACACAGCATACTACCTAGTTGAAACGAAGGCGCCGGCCGGCTATGTCCCCCGTCGTGATCGCATCGCCTTTACCACGGGGAATGACGGTGGACAGGTCGCCATTGATGAACAGCCCGGCACCATCAACCTGCGTATCGTAAAACTCGATGCCGCGACGAATGCCGGCCCCCAGGTGGGATCTTCACTCGCAGGAGCAGAGTTCACGTGTGTGTCGCAATCAACCCCTGGATGGGCGCAGATCCTCACGACCGACGAAAGCGGTCGGGCTACCCTCGTCGATGTCCCCTTAGGAACCTTTACCATCTACGAATCAAAAGCCCCCGAGGGCTACCTGCCATCCAACGACAGCTGGACCTATACCGTTGGAGCCGACCAGCTCGGCGATTCAGGCGTAGTCGAGATCGAATCTCGCATTTCCGATATCCCCATTGCGTTTGACCTTGAGATTTCCAAATTCAAGGATTACGGCAATAGCGACCAATCCGGCCTGGAGCAACCGGCGGGTGGTGTTGTCTTTGAGGTTGTCAGCAACAGTTCTCAGCAGGTTGTTGGCACACTGACCACAAACATCTATGGCTTTGCCTCCACCAAAGATCAGCCCGAAGCATGGTTCGGCACAGGCAAGCGACCCGCCGGTGTCCACGGAGCTGTCCCATACGACCGTGCCGGCTACACGATTCGCGAGGTTCCGGAAACCGTCCCCGAGGGTTTTAAACGTGCAGGGGAATGGACCGTCGGGGCCAATCAGATTTCCAACGGCGCCGAGCTTCAATATATCGTGGACAACCACGCGCTGTCGACGCATCTCCAGATTGTAAAACGCGATGCCCAAACAGGCGCTTCTGTTCCACTAGCCGGATTCACCTTCCAACTCCTCGACAGCAATCACGAACCTGTCTCACAAACTTGCTGGTATCCAGCACATAACGTAATGGACACCTTTACGACTGACGCGACCGGGACCGTCACACTGCCCGAATCGCTCGTGCCGGGCACCTATTATGTACGCGAAACCTCGGCCAAAGAGCCCTATCTTGTCGGCGAGGAGATCGAGGTAAACATACCCGCCGACATGAACCTAACGCCCGTTGCAATCGCCTCGTATTATGACCACGCCGCGACCGGAAACATCAGGATCGTTAAAACCGATGCCGTAGACGGCAGCAGCCTCGCGGGCGCCGTCTTTGAGATCCGTGCCTCGGGTGATATCGTGCGCCCCGACGGTAGCATTGCCGCGCTCGACGGTGAGACTGTCGCTACCGTCACGACGGATGAAACTGGAGAAGCACGCGCGGACGACCTCCCGCTGGGATCTGGCACCGCACGCTACGAGGTTGTCGAGACTCAAGCGCCGGCAGGCTTCTTACTCGATCGGACATCCCATATTGTCGACCTTACTTATGCCGACCAGAAAACACCCGTTGTAGAAGCACGGCTTAACGTATCCGACGATTACACCAAGGTTGATATCTCCAAGGTCGATGCAAGCGGTGAGCAGGAAGTGGAAGGCGCACAGCTCACCTTATATGGTCCCGATAAAACCGAAATAGACTCCTGGACCTCATCCGACAAGCCGCACCGCGTCGAACATCTTGCACCTGGCACCTACTCGTTGCGCGAAATGATGTCTCCGCGGACCTATGACCTTGCCGAGGAGATAACGTTTGAAATAAAAGATACGGGAGAAGTCCAATCCGTCGCGATGAAGGATGCGCCCATCGAGATCAAGGGGCAGGTCGACAAGCGTCAGGAACTTGTCCAACCTATCGAAAAGGGCCTGTTGGCTAACGGCGATGGTAAAAACCGCGCCACGACGCAAACCAATAGTGATGGGCTTTTCTCCTATACCATCGATGCTCGAAACGATTCCGCTACTTGGGTTGATGAGTTTACGATTACCGATGATCTTGAGTGCGCCAAAGACGGCACGGCGAGATTCATCTCAATCGAAACCCCCGTCGCCATCGGCGACCTCAACGGTCTGTGCAACGTATGGTATCGCACGACGCCGTTGGACTCGACAGACGTCGATGAGCCGGCAAACGCGACACTTGACGATGGGCACGAAAATCCTTGGCTTGAGTCCGACGAAGTAAAAGAGAGCCTGGGTGAGGACTGTCGCCTCGTCGATTACGACGGTTGGCACCTCTGGAAGGCGGATATCTCGACCACGGAATCCACCACACTCGAGGCGGAAGAGCTCGACCTTGCATCCAATACCGTCGTAACGGGCATTCGAATTGAATACGGTGCGGTAGCCGCCGACTTTACGACTCGAAGCGATGCGGATTCTTGGACCCGCGATGATCTCAAAGATGAGCACGACGACCTTGACGATGCCAAAGCAATCCTTGGTGCAGACGCTCGGGGCGCAGTCGTGCACATGCAGGCAACATCGGCTTATACGCCCCAAACCGCACTCACCAACAGCGCACGCGTCGATCTTTGTCGCAACGGCGGCGGCGATAAACTTGAGTCACATGACGAGGACTGTGTCATTCAACGCTGTACCCTACCGCAGGACCTACCGGCAACAGGACCAGTTCCCATCGCCGCTTGCATCACCGCGCTCCTGACCTCGGGTGCCGCAGCCCTATGGTTCGCTCGCCTTAGGTCGATCCCAAAGAAGCGCTAGCGCGATGAAAAAGCGGGCGA
>CABVCF010000057.1 GCA_902496775.1 uncultured Collinsella sp. | reverse complement strand
CGCGGGTCTTTTGCATTTGACCAGTTGCTAGCTACTCTATATAGTGTTGCTAGTGGTGCTAGCATTTGAAGGGAGCGGGATCAACGTGGGTGCTGTTAGCGGCATGGCGCAGGTGAACGTTCGCGTGGATCGCCGGGTCAAGAACCGTGCCGAGGAGGCACTGCGGCTTTCGGGCGCCTCGCTGCCCGAGCTCATCAAAAAGGTGGTGGCCAAGGTCGCGCAGGGTGGCGGGCAGTGTGAGGAAGTACTGTCTGCCGTTGATGGCCGGCAGCAGGCCGTCGCGTCAGATACTCCGTTCGCCGCATCGTGGGCGGCGGAGGATCAGCTTTACGCGGACCTGGGCATTGCTACGTCGCCCGTATCCGACGATCGCGATTGGGACACGATCTATTCCGAAGCCATGGATGAGCATTATCGCCAAAAGGGGATGATCCTGTGAGCGGGGCTCCCCTCAAAATAATGGTGGACGCCAACGTATGGGTTGATTCGTTTTGCGTCGACCATGCCGAGTCGCTTGCCGCGCGTGCGTTTATTGGGCGGGCGACGGAGACGGGAGCGTTGCTGTTCTTTCCGGTGCATATCGCTAAGGACGTACTGTACGTTGTCCAACACGAGCTGAAGCGTAGCGTTCTTGCCAGCGGGGGAGCACTCGACGAGGCGTCTGCCCGTGCAATTGGCGATGCGGCGTTGGCGTTTGTTCGGAACATGACCGAAAACGCCACGGCCGTGGGTGCAGATGCGTCGGACCTTTGGCTGGCCGACAAATACTTAGCGCTTCATCGCGATTACGAGGACAACTTGGTGCTCGCCGCGTGCAAGCGCGCACAGGTCGATTACTTGGTGACTAACGATCTCAAGCTGCTCGAACATGCCGATCTTGCAGCGAAGACCCCGCGCCAAATGATACCGATTCTTGCTTTGGTCGAACGCGGCGGCGCGGCTATCGGTTGACGCGAACTGTTTGCGGGCCTCTTGGACGACGATGCGCCAAGGGACCCGCGTCTGCTATTTACAAAAGCTCGGCCTTGATGGCGGGACTTTCTGCGAGCTGCTCGGCTGCCTTTTCATCGGAGCTGTCGAGTGCTGCCAGGCTGCGATAGACCCACTCGTTGACCTGGGTGTTCTTGACGCCTGCGGTCTGCATAAGGGCGCCTACCTCGCGGATTGCTGCGAGCAGATCGGCTTTGGGACCCGCGAGCTCGACCTCGATGCCGTGGTAGGCGGCCACGCCGCGGTTCTCACTCACGTGGTCGATAAAGCCTTCGACGGTCTCAAGCTGCTGGGCGAGAGCTGCATCATCGTCAACGTCCAGCGCGACGAGTGCGTTCGATACCGTGAGAGCGGGATGTCCGCAGGGGACAAAGCCTTCGATGACATCCATGGCTTCGGTAATGGTTGAGCCCAGACCTGCGAGGGCATTGACGAGTTGCTGCTTGGTATCCATAACGGTCCTTTCGACGGGCAATTTTGCTTGGCGAAAATATACGTGACGCGATCGGTAGCAAAAGTGCGAAGTGCGGCGCACATTGGGGTCTTCACAGCTCGTGCATAGAACAGCTGTCCGCTTTCAGAACGTGGTAAGATAACACTCCACAAGCGGGGCTCGCCCCGCATGTTCCTTGAAAAGTCGACGGGTGTTGGTCGCTCGTGCCCAATGCCATCCAGACTTTCCCGACATTCGGGGGCGACTGGTTTCGACACGATAGCTCTGAGAGAGGAAGCAAGCCGAGGTCTCCTCGCCTCGTTAAACAGGGGTACCGTCAAATTGAATTGACAACAACTCTTCTTTTGAGCCTATGGCTCTCGCTGCTTAGTTTATAGCGGCGCGTCAACCCGGTGATTTCCCCGACACCGGCGCGACGTCATTTTAGGGGAATGCTCCTGCGCACGTAATCGGTATGGCGCAGGCTAAGACCGAACCGGTTAGGACGCCGCGAGCGTGTCGCTGCGCGCAAAGCGTCCGAGACTAAACCAGCGACTGAGCTTGGAGATGCCAATCAGGGGGCTTTCGTGGACCGGAGTTCGATTCTCCGCGCCTCCACCATAAGTAACAGGCAGGTAGATACTTATATCTACCTGCCTTTTTATTTCTAGTCCGTATCGCGGAGAATCGAACTCTGTGCAGGGCGCGGGCGTAAAGAAAACGCGTAAGCGTTTTTAGCCCGCGGGCGAGGACGCCGACAGGCGGCCGAAGCCGGTGCGGATTTGCGAAGCAAATACGCGGATTCTCCGCGCAATGTCCCAGCCAGATATAGATGCGATGCCGACCGGGCGTCTTGCCCTGGCCTCAACCCATCAACGGATCCCCCCCAAACCGCGGAGAATCGAACTCTATGCAGGGCGCGAGCGTTAAGCAAACGCTACGGCAACGCAGAGTGGGACGCGCTTTCCCAATGGCGGCCCAGGCGGAAAGCGCATCCCGGAATCCGCGCTCAGACTGGGACGTGGTTTCCGGATGGCGCCTCAAGCGGAAACTGCGACCCGGAATCCCGCCGTAGAGTGGGACATGCTTTCCCAATGGCGGCCCAAGCGGAAAGCGCATCCCGGAATCTAAGCTCGGAATGGGATTCATTTTCCAGATGGCGGGCTCAGCGGAAAATACGACCCGGAATTTGCTCTGAGAACGGGACACGCTTTCCCGCCGACCGCTCCGCCCTCCTCAACTCCAAAACCTGCGCGCTCTCCATCCCAAAACTGGGTAGAAGAAGGCCAAAACGCAATCGCAGGAGGTCAATATGACTGCAGAAGATAAGGCAAAGAACGCCGGCAAGGTCGCGCTCGTCCTGGAGGGCGGTAGTTTTCGCGGGCAGTTTACCGCGGGCGTGCTCGACGTTCTCATGGAGGCCGGCGTCGAGATTCCGGCTGTCTACGGTGTATCGGCCGGCGCCCTCAACGGCGTGAACTACAAGTCGCACCAGATCGGCCGTGCCAACCGCATCAACCTGGCTTTCTGCAACGACAGCCGCTTCATGGGCGCCGCATCGTTTGCGTCCACGGGCTCTATTGTGGGTTACGACTTTATCTTCAACGATGTCCAGGACCGCCTGGATCCCTTTGACAACGAGACGTTCGACGCGAGCCCCATCGAGATGTATGCCGTTGCGACGGACATGCTTTTTGGAACCGCCACGTACCTGCCGGTCAAAAGCGCCGTACTTGACCTCGACGCTGTTCGCGCATCGACGTCGCTGCCGCTGGTGACGCCGCCGGTCGAGATTGACGGGCACAAATACGTCGACGGTGGCGTAGCCGATTCGATCCCCATCGAGCACGTGCTGGAGGAGGCGGGCTTCGATCGCGCGGTTGTCATTGTCACGCAGGACCGTTCGTATGAGAAAAAGCCCTACGAGTTTATGCCTGCCGCGCGCGCTCGCTATGCCGACTACCCCTATCTGCTTGAGGGAATCGAGACGCGCCACGACCGCTACAACATCCAGCGCATGCACCTGTGGAAGTATGAGCGCGAGGGCCGCGCGTTGGTCGTTGCTCCGCAAAAGCCGGTCGAGGTCGGCCATGTCGAGCACGATTCGGCAAAGCTTTTGGACCTGTATATCCAGGGCCGTCAGGAGGCAAAGCGCCTGCTCGCGGAAATCCAAGAGTTCGTTGAGCGCTAACGACGGCGAACCCTCAAAAATTGACAAAAGCTAAACAGCAGGAAAAATAACGGCTCGTGGATGACATGTGCAGAAACTCTGGTCGGAGCCAAAATACCTGTTGACTCATGCGGCGAGCGGGGTAATATGGACGGGTTACTTGCAGAGCCCCGTGAATCTCTGTAACAACACGTACTGTACATGGAGGAGTCTAAGTGATTTCGAAATCGACTCACTACGCCAAGCAGGGCGAGGTCCAGCGCAACTGGGTTCTCGTCGACGCCGATGGTGCTGTCCTGGGCCGTCTTGCCACCCAGATCGCAATGATCCTGCGCGGTAAGAACAAGCCCCAGTTCACGCCCAACAGCGACTGCGGCGACTTCGTTGTCGTCATCAACGCCGATAAGGTCCAGCTTACCGGCAACAAGGCCGACACGAAGACCTATTATCGCCACAGCGGCTACAACGGCGGCCTCAAGGCTGAGAGCTTCCGCCAGGCTATGGAGAAGCACCCGGAGAAGGTCATCGAGCGCGCCGTTCGCGGTATGCTGCCCAAGACCACCCTCGGCCGTGCCCAGATGACCAAGCTTAAGGTCTACGCTGGTGCCGAGCATCCGCATGCTGCCCAGAACCCCACGAAGATTGAGCTGGAGGCTTAAAGATGGCTGAGAACACCGTTGTCTACCAGGGTACCGGCCGTCGTAAGAACGCCGTCGCCCGCGTCCGTCTCGTCCCCGGCACCGGCAAGGTGACCATCAACAAGCGTGACGCCGAGCAGTATTTCGGCCGTCATCAGCTCGTTGAGAACGCCCTTGCTCCCTTCAAGGTGACCGACACCGCCGGTCAGTTCGACGTTATCGCTCTGTGCGATGGCGGCGGCATTTCCGGTCAGTCCGGCGCTCTGCGCCTGGGCATCGCTCGCGCTCTTCTGAACGCTGGCGACTACCGTGCTGACCTCAAGAAGGCCGGTTTCCTTACGCGCGATGCTCGCGTGGTCGAGCGCAAGAAGTACGGCCTCAAGAAGGCCCGCCGCGCTCCCCAGTTCTCCAAGCGCTAAGGTTTTATCTCCTTTCGAGATACAATGTACAAGCGGGGCCTGCCGATTCCTCGGCGGGTCCCGCTTTTCTTTTTCGACTAGGGTGGGCGGTTGCATATCGCCTGCTAGGGAAGGAGCGATCCTATGCCCCAGAACATCTTCGGTACCGACGGCGTCCGTGGCGTCGCCAATGCCGACCTCTCGTGCGATCTCGCGTTTCGCCTGGGCCGCGCGGCGACCAAGTTTCTTGGTCCGGATATCTGCATCGGCCGCGACACGCGTCTTTCGGGCACCATGCTTGAGAGCGCTCTGACCGCCGGCATTATGGCCGAGGGCGGCCGTCCGCACTGCTGCGGTGTCATCCCCACGCCTGCCGTGGCGCTGCTCACTGTTCAAAACGAGCTCGATGGCGGCATTGTCATCTCCGCTTCGCACAATCCGCCGGAGTTCAACGGCATCAAGTTCTTTAGCCGCAAGGGCATGAAACTTCCCGATGCGGTCGAGGAAGAGATCAGCGCCTGGGTCATGTCCGAGGAAGCCATGGCTGCCGACACGCTGCCGACCGGTGCCGGCGTGGGCCACATCATCAAGATGAAGGACGCCCGCAAGGCATATGTCGATCATGCCATCGATACGCTTGATGGCCTGAGGCTCGACGGCCTGGTCGTTGCCGTCGACTGCGGTCACGGTGCTTCCTGCCAGACTACGCCCGCCGCGCTGCAGCGCCTGGGTGCCACGGTCCATGCCATCAACACCGATTACTGCGGCACCGACATTAACGTTGAGTGCGGCTCTACGCACCTCGAGCCCCTGCGCGAGCTCGTGCTGCGCACCCATGCTGACATCGGTCTGGCCCACGACGGCGACGCCGACCGCGTGCTGTTCGTGGACAGCGAGGGCAATGAGATCGACGGTGACTACATCCTGGCTATCTGCGGTTCTGACCTCGCCGCTCGCGGCAAGCTCGCCAACTCCGAGATCGTCTCGACCGTCATGTGCAACCTGGGCTTCTCCATCGCTATGAAGGAGCAGGGCTTCGAGATGGTTCAGACCGCCGTGGGCGACCGCTACGTTCTGGAGCGCATGCTCTCGGACGGCGCCGTCATCGGCGGCGAACAGTCCGGCCACATCATCTTCCTGGAGCACAACACCACCGGTGACGGCCTGGTGACGGCTCTGCAGCTTCTGGCCGTGCTCAAGCGCACCGGTCGTACCCTCACCGATCTTGCCGGCATCATGAAGAAGTACCCGCAGGTACTCGTTAACGTGCATTCCGACAACAAGGCCGGTTTGGACGATTGCCAGCCCATCTGGGATGCCGTCGCTGCTGCCGAGAAGGAGCTTGACGGCCGCGGCCGCATTCTGGTGCGCCCGAGCGGTACCGAGCCGCTGGTCCGCGTGATGGCCGAGGCCGAGACGCACGAGCTGACCCAGCGCGTTGTCGACGACATCGTCGAGGTTGTCAAGCGCGAACTTCCCTAATGGTCAAAAACCGTTGCCAAGTGGTAGACTGTTAAGGTTATTTTGATTGATTAGTATGTCCGAGGGGGAGCATGTTCACTAAAGTCCTAAGGTCTTTTGGTATGCGTGGTCGAGTCCTTACGTTGGATGCTCCCATCTCGGGTGACGTCATTCCGCTCTCCGAGGTAAACGATCAGACGTTTGCCACCGGCCTTTTGGGCCAGGGCGTGGCGATTCAGCCCACCGGAACGCGCGTGATCGCGCCGGCTGATGCCAAGGTCGAGGCTATTTTTCCCACGGGACACGCCGTTGCGCTTAACACGGTCGATGGCTTGGACGTGCTCATCCACGTTGGTTTGGACACTGTTCAGCTCGAGGGCAAGCACTTTACCGTACATGCGCAAGTGGGTGACATCGTCCATAAGGGCGATGTACTCATTGAGTTCGATCGCGAGGCAATTGCTGCCGAGGGCTACGATGTGACGGTTCCCATCTTGGTGTGTAACTCCGTTGAGTTCTCGAGCATCAAGGGCTCCGTTGGCGTGCATGTCGAAGAGATGGACCAGCTCATCGTTGCTCGCGAGCGCTAGCAAGTGCACGTGGCCATTAGCCTACAATTCAAACACGTTTACGGAGGGCGCCCTTGAAAGAGGACGCCCTCCGTGGCAAGATGGGAAACGTCCGAGGCTAAACAGCTTCGGGTCACCGTGGACGGGCAGGGGCCTCGACGCGGCTAGACACGAGACACATACATTACGCGACCTCGCCCTGGTGGCCGCACACGTTGGTTGCGGCCGACGCGGGCCGCGGGCAAGTGCTTGTAAGGGAGCCTTGCCTCTCTTGTACGAGAAAGGACGCGTAATGAAGATCATTAAAGCTAAAGACTACGAGGATATGAGCCGCAAGGCCGCTAATATCATCTCGGCCCAGGTTATCCTCAAGCCCGACTGTGTGCTGGGTCTTGCCACCGGCTCCACCCCGATCGGTGCCTACAAGCAGCTCGCTGCTTGGTACAAGAAGGGCGACGTCGACTTTGCCGAGGTCAGCACCTACAACCTGGACGAGTATCGCGGCCTTTCGCACGACGATCCCCAGAGCTATCACTACTTCATGCGCGAGAACTTCTTCGATCACATCAACATCGACCTGAACAACACGCATGTGCCCGACGGTTCCAACCCCGACGCCGCCGCTGCCTGCTCTGAGTACGACAAGATTGTCGCCGACGCCGGTTATCCGGATCTGCAGCTGCTCGGCATTGGCAACAACGGCCACATTGGCTTCAACGAGCCCGATGACCACTTCTCCAAGGGCACGCACTGCGTCGACCTCACCGAGAGCACCATTCAGGCCAACAGCCGCCTGTTCGACAGCATCGACGATGTTCCCCGTCAGGCCTACACCATGGGTACCCAGACCATCATGTATGCCCGCATGATCCTGGTCGTCGCCAACGGCGAGGCCAAGGCTCAGGCCGTGCATGACATGTGCTATGGTCCGGTTACGCCCGAGTGCCCGGCTTCGATCCTGCAGCTGCACACCAACTGCGTTGTCGTTGCCGACGAGGCCGCCCTTTCGCTCTGCGAGTAGCGCGAATCCTGCAGCTCGACATAGCCTTGCCTAAGGCCTCCGCTTTGCGGGGGCCTTTTTGCTATCCCTTTTCGCCCACTTAACCAAAATCTTGCCGCAAGCTTGACGAACGCCAGATGCCCAACAGCTTGATTCATTCCATACCAGATTCTATGCAAAAATGCCACTAGAAGGTCGTAGACGGTAGCGGGTGCTAGGCGAGTTGAATGACATGGCTGAACCTTGTTCATCTGCGTTACACTGCCGCTTAGATGGGACAAGCTGACAAGCTCATTTACCTGCTTAAAGACCGATTAGTCGGGGGATTAATAACAATCGGCCCTCGCTGTACAAAAACTTGCCGCTTGCGTACCAAAAGACAACCTAAAACACAAGGTCGCTCTATTCATAGCGCGGCTTGTATGGTCTTGCGGCTACAGTGTCCATACGGTCGAGTTGAGGAGCGGGCATGGTAAACGATTTGAGCGGTATAGACGACCTCGAGCTGATGCCGCTGGGCGGAGGCTATATGGTGCGACGCGAACGCTTGATGAATGAGCTTATCGCCAAGGGCCGAAAGGCCGGCATCGTGGTTCTTTATGCGCCCGACGGGTTTGGGAAGACCTCGGTGCTGCTGCAGTACACCCATGAGGTTAAATGCGACCCGACGCGAGGCCCCGTGCGGATTATCGAGGCCGATCGCGCCACTGGGCGCGAGGTGTTTATGCAGCTCGAGGTGGTTACCGAAGAACTCAAAGACAAACCGCATTCCCTTATCGCGATTGATAATGTGCCAAACCTCGATCAGCACGATACCGAGGACCTCATCGACAGGATTCGCGGCCTGCGCGCTATGGGGATAGGGGTCTTTATCTCCTGCCGTCCTTCAAATCGTCAGCTGATTCATGGGCTGGGCGATTCGGTTAAGATCAATGCGCAGATGCTCAAGGTGCATGCCTATGAGTATTCGGCGTGGGCATCGGCGTTTTCGATCAGCACGTCGCTTGACTTTTATCAGCTCACGCAGGGCGTGCCCGAGCTCGTTTCGGCATTGCAGACGGGTCTGTATGGCCAAGGCGACGTAGCCGGTCTGCTCGAAAACGAGATTGTCAACGTATATGGCGCGGCACTTGTCGATCTGGCTTCGCTCGACAATAATGCGCTGTTTTGCGTGGCATGTCTCATGGTTTTGATGGGCGAGGGCAATATAGCAGAACTCGAGGCTTGTGGGGTAAGGCTGTCGATGGTCGACCAGTCCTACTTTGTACGCGACTACCCGATCTTTGGCTTGGACCCCGCCGAGCGGAGTTTTACGTGTCTGGGCACGGAGGATAACGGACGCTTGCGTTTGCGTAAGTTGGTGGCCGAGGTTCGCCCCGAACTTGTTCCGAGGGCGGCCCGGATTTTGCTTAAGGCGGGCCGATGCGATGCGGCGATGGGCCTGGCGGACGCCTTTTTGGACCGTGAAGCGGTCCTTGAACTTGCTGGTCAGTATGGGGTCGATCTTGCTCTGACGGGGCACGGGGCCGATATCTGCCGAGCAGCGCTGGGCACGATCGATGCCGACGATCCGGCTCCAGAGCCAACGCCTGCCGAGGCGCTTGGCGTATATCTGGCAGCGGTCAGCGTGTCCAATACAAAGCTTGCTCGCTATATGGCATCGGTCATCGAGCGCGGGGGCGAACGGGCGGCCTGCGAAATGGACCCTGTTTCATGGAGGGTGGCCCAGACACTGACGGCTGTTTGCTATGGGGACAACGGGCTTGGGCTTCCTACGAATCTGGCCGTGCCAGAAATCGAGACATCCCATACCGCACTCGATATGTTGTCTGCGCATATCGAGGTCAAGCGATGCCTGACCGAGCGGGGAGATGACGGCGGCGTTCTACAGCAGCTCAAAACGAGCAAGGCCTACGACTGCGAGCTCGATATCGCGGGGATTGTTATACGGGCCGATAGCATGCTGGCGGAGCTCTTTGACGGGTCGTTTGCGGGAACCGACGAGCGCGACGACGAGATGACGGTGGTGCGGGAGGCGCTCGACATACGTGGGCTTAAGGCGATGGCTATCTGGGTGCGCATGGTGTTGGCGGCACGGCGGCTCCTTTCCGGCTTGCCGGTAACCGACGACGCGGCGTTCAACGAGCTCGATCGTTTTGCCGTGCGCATGCGCGACAACCAGATTCAGCTGTTTGGCCTGTTGTTAGAAGGCTGGCAGTCGCTGGCAGAGGGACGGCCGGTTAATGCAAAGTTCCGTGCGGTCCAAGTGCTCAAACTTGCCGAGGAGTCGATTGCGTACATGCGCGATAACGCATTGCTGCTGGAGCGCGCAGCGTATCTGCGTAACACCTCGATGGTTTCGGTGCGCGAGGAAGCGGAGTTGCTCGATATAAGCCAGACACAGGTTGGTGGAGCGGAGGCCTGGATGGTGGCGCTGCATTTGGCCTGTGCGGGCCGAGACAGCGACCTTGCGGCCTGGATGTCCATGAATCGTGCGGGGATTCTAGAGCCATCGTATCGGCTCTTTGCGCGCCTTGCCATGCACTGTCTGGGCGAGCCGGCGGGCAGGATACGCAAGAAGCTTCCCGTGTGCGAGCTGTCGCGGTACTCGCTGCGCGACGATTTGGAAGGGGAGGGCGAGCGCCTGTTCCAGGCCGGCGAGGTTGAAGCCGTTGATACCATCGACCATATCGAGATTCGCATGTTTGGTGCGTTTCGCGCCGAGCGCGACGGGTTTCCCATCACGGACAAAATGTGGCGCCGCAAGAAGGCGGCGACGCTTGCCGAGCGGCTTGCGCTGGGCATGGATGCGCTCGTCGATCGTGAGACGCTGGCCATGGAGCTGTGGCCCCATGCCGAGTTCAATAGCGCCCGCAACAACCTGTACTCGACGATATCGCGCTTGCGGTCGGCTTTGGGACCGACGCCGGATGGCAAGTCGTGTGTGCTCATCCAAAATGAATGCATTGGGCTCAACGGCGACTACGTCAAGACCGATGTACGGCTGTTTGACCAGATAAGCCGCGAGGTTTTGGGAAATCGCACGGGTGCGCGCGGGCCCCATTTAGTTGAGCTGTGCCTTAAGATTGAGCAGCTTTATGCCGGACCGCTGTATGTGCCCAATGGCTGTAATCCCACCTACTTTTTGCGTATGCGGCGCATTATGCAGTCAAAGTACATCGATTGCATGATTAAGGGAGCAAATGCCGCTCTAGAAGAAAACGATCTGCAGTCGGCGATTTGGCTGGCGGAGTCGGGGCTTCGGCAGGAAACGGCGCGTGAGGATATGGTGCGCTGCGCTATGCGCGTCTACAGTGCGGCAGGGCGGCGGCGCGATATCGTCGAGCTATACAGCGGGCATATGCACCATCTGAGGGAGCAGGTCAATGGCGTGCCCGAGCCCGAGACGCGGCGTCTATACGAGCGCTTGGTGGAGGGGCGGCTCAATCGCGTGCTGGTCGAGCGATAAAAAACGGGCGCCCGAAGTACTTGGGCACCCGTAAGCTTGCTATGTGTCGGCTCGCCGGATCATTGGCTCTTAGACGAGCTTGATCTTCTCGATGTCCTTGCGCGAGGACTCGCGATACAGCGAGAACTTGCGGCCGATGACCTGGACGACCTCGGCGTGGCAACGCTCGGCGAGCTGTTCGGCGGCCTCGCGGGCGGAAAGGCTGGAGCCATCGAGCACGGAGCACTTAACGAGCTCGTGCTTCTCCAGGTAGGCGACCGTCTGCTCGACGGTGCCCTCGTTGACGTCGGACTTGCCGATGATGATGGCGGGGTTGAGGTGATGGGCCATGCTGCGAAGCTGCTTGACCTGTGCTCCTGTCAGTGCCATGGGTTCTCGCTTTCTATGTATGGGGCGCCCCGCAATGGGGCCTTAATCTACGTGAGCTGTCCCACGATAGCGCAGGAACGGCGCGGTGTGGAGCGCGTTTGCCCAGTTCAAAAAGAATGCGGATGCCGAGTGAGTGGGCGGCGCGGGCTGCGAACAGGCTATGAGCTGGGCGCAGAGACCGGCTCCCATGCAATAAACGCCCAACGGACCTTGCGGACATGATCGAGTATATAGCGCCCCTGCGGCACGCCCTTGGAGCCCGGCTCGCCGGCATGGGGGTTCTCGATCATGTGTTGGGCGATGTAGTCGCGCAGACGGTCGACCTTATCTTCGTTGCCATGCTCTAGCATACGAGAAAAGTCCGCCACGCCCGCTTCAAGGCTATTGAAGGTATCGCGACGAGGCGATTCAAAGTATGTAACCTGCGGCAAGGCACCCATCTGAATAAGGATGTTGAAGGCGTACACAAAGCCATTGCTGCAGGTAACGGAGGCGCCAATGGCGTTCATCAAGTGCAGATCATAGCGCGGGCTGGAGTTGGCGACCATCGTGACAGCACAATGCCGACGAGCCGTACGATCAAGCTTGGCAAGCGCGCCTTTTAGGTTGGTCGTGGTGACAGAGCGACTGGCAAAGGCAACATCCACCGCTTTCGCGACGGGCCCAACCAAATCCCAATCATCATCCCAAGCAAGCTCAAGCGGCGTTATGCGTCCCTCGAGCCCGTAATACTCAATGCCGGCATCAAGGGTGCCCAACATAGCGGGGGAGAAGTCGGCTGCAATCACAGGATGCCCAGCCTGAGCAAGCGGAATAGCAATCGACCCAGCCCCACACCCCATATCAAGCACCGACTCGCCGGGCTCAAGCGCCAACAGCTTTATAAAATCCCGGGCATACGGAGCAGTCTCAAGCGGCCGAAAATGCCGAGCCCTTTTATCCCACTCAAAAGAATCATCAGCTCGCCGCTGACCAGCCTGCAGGCGCATCCATTCGCCATTCCAATCAGCAGCAAGCAGCTCAGAACGATTCTCCCCATCAACCACGGGCCAACCTCCTAGCAACAAAAAAGCGACTCCTCCCAAAAGAAGAGCCGCAACCAGCATATATCAGAAAGAACCGTTCCAACGTCAAACCGCCCTCACAACCAAGGCGGGCAGGAGCGAAGCGACTGCCATACGGGATAGAACCCAACTGAGGTCCCGTTGTGCGGGAGTCCCGGGGAGGGCAAATATATAAGGTCGATCGCGAGTTCCGCACGAGCCGGAGAGCACTTA
>CABVCF010000056.1 GCA_902496775.1 uncultured Collinsella sp. | reverse complement strand
ATCTCGGGATAATCGCCCGCGACCTGCGGGGCAACCTCCTCAAGCATATCCTCGATGATCTCTTCAGACATAACGTACTCCAAAAGTTAGGTACCTAAATAAGATTGATATCCCACTACTTCTTCTTGTGCGGGCGCGGCTTCTTCTCGCGACGAGTGACCTCAACCTGCAGCGGAGCGTTCTTAAGACGCTCCTCCTCATCGGCCTTCGCCTTGTCGATGACCTTCTGCGTCACAAAAATCTGCTGAATAACCTGCCAAGCAGACGAGACGTCGTAGTACAGCAGAACACCAACGGGAAGGCTCCAGCCCATCCAGAGCATCATGACCGTCATGACAACAGCCATCATACGCATGCTCTGAGCCTGCTGGCCGGTCTGGTTGCGCGACATATAGAGCTGCGGAATCAGGGTCAGGACGGCGAACAGAATCAGGCAGACCAGCGCAGGCAGCGCAACCATAAAGCCATCGGCAAAGGAAGCGCTCGGCGTGGTGGTCAGGTCGGGCAGGATGTTGAAGAACGAGAACGTGCCGTCGTTAAAGTACTGCGGCAGGTTGCGCAGCAACGTAAACAGGGCGAACAGGACAGGCATCTGGATCAACAGCGGCAAACAACCAGCCATCGGGTTGAACTTGTTCTCGCTGTAGAACTTCTGCATCTCCTCGGCCTGACGCTGGGGATCGTCGGCATAGCGCTCCTGGATCTCGAGCATCTTAGGCTGCAGCACCTGCATGCGAGCCGTCGACTTGGTCGACTTGAGCATAAGCGGCGTCAGCAGCAGACGGATGATGACCACCAGGATGATGATGGACAGGCCCCAGTCGACCGCAAAGGTCTGGATGAGCTTGAGCAGCTCGAAAAGGATGTTAACGATCCAATCCCACATGTAAGTTTTCCTCCGATAGCGAGTGCCCGCTAGGGCACAGGGTCATAACCGCCGACGTGCAGGGGATTGCAGCGAGCGATGCGCCTCACGGCAAGCCAGCAGCCTCTCAAAACACCGTACTTCTCAATCGCCTGGACGGCGTATTGCGAGCACGTTGGGTAATAAATGCAGGCGTCAGGCAATAAGGGCGAAATAACCTGTTGATATATGCGAATAGGAGCGATGGCAACACGTCGCAAAACGTGATTGCTCATCGCTCCTCCCCGGCAACGCCGGCGCGTTTCATAAGCGAACGCAATGCCTTGTCCATCTCCTGCGGCGAGGAAACCCTCGTCTTGGGAGTTGCGAACAAGATGATGTCATAACCCGCAACGGGAAATCCGCAGCTGCGGGCGGCCTCGCGCATCACACGCTTAGAACGGTTGCGCACGACAGCACAACCGAGCCGTTTAGCACCAACGAAGGCGACCCTTCCGGAGTCGCCTTCGCCAACCGATTCACATATGGTCATTCGAATCAGAGGGTGATTGAAACGACGCCCCTGACTGAACACATGCTCGAAATCTTGCCGAGACTTAATAGTCTTCATGCGAGATGTGTGTATCGCTGCTAGACAGTGAGACGCTTGCGGCCCTTGGCGCGACGACGAGCGAGCACGGCACGACCACCCTTAGTGGCCATACGGGCACGGAAGCCATGGGTCTTGGCACGCTTACGCTTATTAGGCTGATACGTACGCTTCATCTTAAGTTCCTCCTGCTGCATTTCGAGTGTCCGCGGGGACGCGGACGCAGATATAGACACGTGAGCTTGAAGATTGTAGGGAAATCAATGTTCAAATGTCAAGAAATCAAAGGTAAAAGGTTGCGCAGTTCACACGGTTCCCCCATAAGCCAAGCTCGATTTAGCAGTACATGGCAACTTTTCACGATATTTCATCGAGTTTTCAACAGGTCATGTTGGCAATGTTGAGAACTTTTCGTCTGTTTTCCAAAGTTTTCAACAGGTTTTGAAAAGTTGTCGAAAGATGAGAAACATTGCACGGTGAGCTACTATTTGTTCGAAACCTTTTGAAAGATTGCGAGCGGCATGTCTGACGACTTTTACACCATGGTCGATTCCGGAGACCCGGCACCCGACAACGAGCACATCACCGGCGTGGGCGAAGAGCGTGAGGAAGGCGAGCAGACGACCACGCAGGCGCCGAAAGCCATGTACGCCGCGCGCATCGCCGTCTATGACGACATGCTGTCGACACCGCGTGTGATCGTCATTGATCCGCAAGATGTCCGCACGTATTTGGAAGAGACGACCAACACCGTCTACCAGTGCATGAAAGAACAAGGTGGCCATATCTCACTCATGGTCATCCGCGAGATTGTCGAAAACTTTATCCACGCGCACTTTGCCGAGCCCATCATCTCGATTCTGGACAGCGGAGACACCATCCGCTTTGCTGATCAAGGACCCGGCATCGACGACAAGGAACGCGCTTTCGACTTTGGCGTTACCAGCGCAAACAGCAAGATGAAGCGCTATATCCGTGGAACCGGAGCAGGGTTTCCCATGGTGCAGGAGTATTTGGAAAACGCCGGCGGTGCCGTATCCATCGAGGACAACATGGGCAACGGCACCGTGGTTACGGTAAGCCTGGACCCTAAACGCGTGCAGGAAATCGAGCGTGCCGGCGGACGCGGTGCTGCCGTGCGGCCCGAGACGGAGCAGCCCACATATCCCCTGCCGGGAGCTTTCGCGCAGCAGCCCATGGCAACGCAGCAGATGCAGCCCCCCGTGGGACAGATGCAGCAACCCGGAATGCTTCCTACACAAGAGCCCCAGGCGGCATCGATGTCGATGCCGCTAAGCATGCCAGAGGCCATGCCGCTGGCGGATCAGGATACATCAGCAATGCAGCAGGCGACGGGGGCACAGGGTGGCCAGCAAATGGGCTATCAGCCGTACCAACAGGGATATCCATATCAGCAGATGCCGCCACTGGGGTACGGCCAGCAGTTCCCGCAGCGGTACCAGCAGGGATATCAGCAGCCGTACCAGCAGATGCCGCAGCAGCAGTACAACCCCTGGGTCCAGCAGATGCCTCCGCAGCCTTACCAACAGTGGCCTCAAAGTTTTCAACAGCAAATGCCGCCGATGCAGAGTTCTCAACAACCAGCAGCTCAAATGATGTATCCTAATGCAGCAAATCAGTATGCGCAGCCACAACCGGACGTGTTCGTAAGCGATCGCGGCAACGCCGCGCTGGGCTATCTAGCGCAAAATCAAGCGTGCGGTGCAACCGATCTGGCGAGGGCGTTTGGAAACTCGGCCCCCACTTGGTCACGCACGCTCAATGACTTGGCGCAGGCCGGCTTGGTCATCAAGCATGGCCAGAAATACCATCTGACCGAACTCGGCGCCGCTCGCGTGCGAGCTCAGAGCTAAAGAACGGGAGAGACAGTGGACGAGGAAGCAAGCATCATCCTGGGGGATGCCATCGCCTTTTGCCAGCGCGACGGCCAAGATGCACGCCTCATCAACATGCTGGGGCAATCGCGGGCCATAAGCCTGACCGAAGATACGCTCACGATCGAGGCCCCCTCGCGCTTTGCCATCGCGCAGCTCAAAAAGCATCAGCCGACTATTGAGGCCTATCTGGAAGAAATCGCCTTTGCACCGATCGCGCTCGACATCGTGGCACCGCAAGGCGCCGCAACGGAATCCGCTGCCGCGACGGCGCCCGCCACGGCTCCCGCCGCTTCCCCGGCGGCACCGGCCTCCGCAGGCGACGTGCCGACAATCGAGCACCAGCACAGCGATGTTTCCCGTGAAACCATGGCACCGTTGCCGACCGCGGCGGCGACGTCAACGAACGCACCCGTCACGCACATGCCCATCGCTCACGACGCAGCGGCGGGCGCGGATTCGGGCATTGCAATCAAGAACACGCTCTCGGCCGATGATTTTCGTCGCATGATGAACCAGATGAAGGGCGGAGCGCCGACTAAATCCACGCAAGCTGCGTCCCCCGCTTCACCCATGCCAGCACCGACCGTGCCGGCCGAGCAGAATACGGATGGAGCCCCGCTCGCCGCGAACTCAAAATTTACCTTTGAGAACTTTGTCTACGGCCCCGAGAACAGCCACGCCTATCGCTCGGCACTCAAGTTTGCCGCCCTCGCGGACGAGCGCGGCACGTGCACATCACTGTTCATCTACGGCAAATCGGGCCTGGGCAAGACGCACCTGCTGCTTGCCATCAAAAACGAGCTCGCCGAGAAGTCGCCCGAGATCAAGGTCAAGTACGCCAACTCCCAGGCATATCTGGACGACCTGATGACCGAGTTCGACCGTCAAAAGAAGAGCAACGCCCCCATCATGCAGGCGTACCACGGCGTGGACGTGCTCATCATCGATGACATCCAAAACATCATCGGCAAGCGCGCGAGCGTGGACTACTTCTTCCAGCTCATGGACGAGTTCATCCGCAACAACAAGAAGGTCGTCATCGCGGCAGACCGTGCCCCCAAGGACCTGAGCATGGACGAGCGTCTGACCAGCCGCTTCAACGCCGGAATGCTCTGCTTGGTCGCAGAGCCCAGCTACGAGATGAAATACAAGATCTTGCAGCGCTATTACGAGAACACCATCGTCGCCGCTCCCGAGGCGGGCGACGACTCGCTGCTGGCGGCCTATGGGGGCGACGGCGGGCACCTGACCGACGAGCACTTTAAACACATGGCCGAGGTCTCGGGCACCAACATCCGCGAACTCGAGAGCTTTTGCGAGCGCTGCGCCGGCGAGGCGGGCGACCGCGAGCGCGAGGGCGGGGAGCTCACCTTTGACGATATCGATGCCATCGCCAGCCAGTACTTCGACACATCGGCCAAAAAGATCAACGTCCAGACGGTTCAGTCCGTCATCGAAGAGCAGTACGGCGTAACGCACGAGGAGCTCATCGGCCCGCGTCGCAACGCCAATATCGCCAAAGCACGCCATATCGCTATCTACCTGGCCATCGAGATGTGCGAGATGACGACCACGGCGGTGGGCGCCGAATTTGGCAACCGCAACCACTCAACCGTCAGCACGAGCTACAAAAAGGTCCAGAAGATGATCCAGGAAGACCGCACCGTCACCGAAGACCTCAAGTCGCTGCGCGATAAAATTACACTGCGCTCGTAGGGAAATAGAGACACCTGTTGAAAACTTGTCGAAACCACGGGCATAAGGTGTCTAAAACCCAACCCGCGGTGATGAAAAGTTTTGCGCAGGTTTTGAACGTGGAAAACCACCCCCGTTGCACACAGGTTGCTGTCGATTCTCTTTCTGGGTCTGACCTGCGTCTTTGGGAGTAATCAACAGTTTCGTCAGTGCTATTACTATTATTAAGATATTTATATCTATAGAAAGGTATTAAAAGATGAAGTTCACCGTCAGCCAGAGCTCGCTTACACAAGCCATCGGCGTCGTTATGAAGGGCGTCGCTTCGGCATCCACCCTTCCCATCCTGTCGGGCGTGCTCGTCAAGGCGCAAGACGGCATCTTGGAATTCCAGACCTCTAACTACACCATCTCGATCCGTCATCGCATCGCGGCGCATGTCGAAGAAGAGGGCGAGATGGTTATCCCCTGTAAGATGCTCTCCAATATCACCAAGACCCTCCCCGATGCTCCGGTCACCTTTGAGCTGTCCGAGCGCCAGGTGCTGATTGGTTGCGAGAAGAGCTCGTTCCGCCTGAACACGCTCGATGCCAATGACTTCCCCGAGTTTCCGGCCTATGCCATCGAGAGTGCCGTGGAGCTGCCGACCGATATCTTGTCCGAGATGGTCGGCCGCGTGTGGCGCGTCACCTCGACCGACAAGGCCCGCCCCATCCTGGGCGGCGTGCACATGAAGGTCGAGAACAACACCGTTCGCCTGGTGGCGACCGATTCCTTCCGTTTGGCCGTGTGCGATACGCAGGTCGAGACCTCGACCCTCGAGGGTTCCTTTGAACTCAACGTTCCGGCTGACGCCTTTAACGACGCGCTGAACATCATGGCCAGCCAGGCGACCATCATGATCGGGGCTACCGACACCCAGGTCGTCTTCGAGGCCGGCAACACCACCTACGTGTCGCGTCGTATCGAGGGCGTGTACCCCAACTACAAGCAGCTCATCCCCGATTCGTGCGTGACGAGCGTCAAGATCGACGTCGCCGCCTTTAACGCCGCCCTCAAGCGCGTGGCTGTTATCGCGAGCGCCAACCCCGCCGTCAAGTTCGAGATCGATGTCGAGAACGGGCAGATGGGCCTGTCCTCCATCTCCAATGACCAGGACCTTGCGCAGGAGACGATCGATGTCGAGGCCGAGGGCGAGTCGGGCACCATCGCCTTCAACTACCACTACATCTTCGGCTGCCTCAATGCCCTATCCAAGGAGAAGGAGATCACGCTGGAGCTCAAGAGCTACTCGCAGGCGGGCATCTTCAAGTCCTACGACAAGATCAACTACCTGTACCTGGTCATGCCGGTCCGCATCTAGCGTTGCGCCATGACCATGTTCGCCCGCGATCTTTCCGTCGCGCACTACCGCAGCTTCGATAGCTATCGCCTTGCCCTGGACGAGGGCGTGACGATACTTGCAGGACCCAACGCGGCGGGAAAGACCAATCTCATAGAGGCGCTGCAGCTGCTGACGAGCGGCGCCTCGTTTAGGCATCCGACCGCAGCCGAGCTCGTCCATGATGGCGTGGGCTCGTGCAAGGTCGAGCTGAGGCTCGAGGGCGACGGCCGCGTGCTTGATATGGGATTGAGCGCGGAGGACGGTAAGCGCTCGTTTAGCCGCAACGGCAAGAGATGTTCTGCCGCCGGTGTGCGCGGGGTTCTGCCGAGCGTGCTGTTTTGCCCCGATCATCTGGACATGGTTAAGCGGGGCGCCAGTGTGCGCCGCGCCGCCCTCGATGACTTTGGCATGCAACTGAGCGCACGCTATGCCGATCTTGCGAGCGCCTATGGGCGCTGCGTGACCCAGCGCAACGCCTTGCTCAAGGAGACCTGGTGCTGCCGCGAGATGCTCGGCGCGTGGAACGATTCGATTGCCCGCGCGGGCTCGGCCCTGCTCGTGCACCGGTTGGCCCTGCTCGACCGGCTGGCGGGCCATGTACACACTGCCTACGGGCAAGTGGCGTCCGGCGAGGCTGCCAACGTGACCTATACGTCCACACTGGGGGATTTGCCCCAGGCCGAGGATCGCGAGGAGCTGAAGGGCTGGGCGTACGAGCGCATGCTGGCTGCCCTTGATGAGCACGCCGACGAGGAAATTCGCCGCGGCGTGACGTTGGTGGGACCGCATCGCGATGAGATTGAGTTTACCGTGGCGGGTCGTTCCGCCCGTTCGTTTGCCAGCCAAGGACAGCAGCGAACGTTGGTGCTGGCCTGGAAGGTGGCCGAGGTGGCCGTGGCTCGCGATGTTCTGGGCACCGCCCCACTGCTGCTTTTGGACGACGTGATGAGCGAGCTCGACGGCGAGCGCCGCGGTGCTTTCCTGCGGTTGATCGGCGATGATATCCAGACGGTCATAACCACGACCAACCTGGGGTATTTTACCGATGACCTGCTTGATCGAGCCAAGGTGGTGAGAATGGGTGAGACGTGCTAATTACGAGCGCGAGAGCGAGACGGTCGCCTTCAGTGGGTTTTTGAACGCAGAGCGCCAGCGCATCCTGGCGTCGGCGACGCCTGAGCGCCGTGCGCAGATGGAGGCTGCCGAGGAGTCGCGCGCGGTCTATCGCGCGTGGAACGCGGTGTGCTCGGGCACGCGCGAGGGGCGGCATGTGACGGGTCTGCGCTACCTGCCCGAGTCCAATGAACTGCTGGTATATCTCGATTCGCCCTCGTGGACGCAGGAAATGACGCTGTTGCGTGAGATCATCCGCGCGCGCATAGAGCGCGCCGGTGCGCATGTGGACGGCCTGGTGTTCAAAACCACCGCGCCCGGTCATACGCCGCCCGCCGCTAAGGAGCGCCTGCGCCCGGCGACGACCGAGCGCCCGCCGGCCCCGCACGCCGACCTAAGTGAGGCCGAGCGCACCGAGATTGAGCGCCAGGTGGCGCCCATCGAAGACCAAAAACTGCGCGAGGCCCTCGAGAACGCCATGAGAGCCAGTGCCGAGTGGGCCAAGGGCGTGCAAAGCAAAAAAGAGCCTTAAATCGCATCTGGTGGCCTTGTAGAGCCAAATACCCTCGTTCCCGAGGGTATTTTTTTACGATAAACTAGTAAGGCTGTACACATTTTCTTGACTGAAGGAGGACGTGTGGCAAACGAAAACGATTACGATGGCGGCGAGATTAAGATTCTCGAAGGTCTCGAGGCCGTTCGTAAGCGCCCGGGCATGTATATCGGCTCGACGAGCGCCAGCGGTCTGCATCACCTGGTGTGGGAGATCGTTGACAACTCCGTCGACGAGGCCATGGCCGGTTTCTGCACCGAGATCCAGGTGACGGTCCACGCCGACAACTCCATCACGGTCGTCGACAACGGGCGTGGCATCCCCGTCGACGAGCATCCTGTTAAAAAGATCCCGACGCTCGAGGTCGTCATGACGATTCTGCACGCCGGCGGTAAGTTCGATAACTCGGCCTATAAGGTCTCGGGCGGCCTGCACGGCGTGGGCATCTCCGTCGTCAACGCACTGTCCAAGCGCGTGGTCGTTCAGGTTCGTCGCGATGGCAACACCTACGAGATGGAGTTCTCGCGCGGCAAGACCGTCAAGAAGATGGAGGTCGTGGGCACCTCGGATTCGACGGGCACCACCGTCACCTTCTGGCCCGACGATGAGATCTTCGAGACCTGCATCTACGATTTCGATACGCTGCATAACCGTCTGCAGGAGACGGCGTTCCTCAATAAGAACCTCAAAATCGTGCTGACCGACGAGCGCGAAGCGACTCCCCACGTGGAGGAGTTTTGCTACGAGGGCGGCATCATCGACTTCGTCAAGTTCCTCAACGAGGGCAAGGACGTTCCCGAGGCCTTTAAGGAGCCCATCTACATCGAGGGCAAATCGGACCCGGACGCGCCTGTGGCCAAGATGGGCGAGGTCGAGGTTTCCCTGCAGTGGAATAGCGGTTACGGCGAGAATGTCATGTCGTTTGCCAACGACATCTACACCCCCGAGGGCGGCATGCACCTTGAGGGCTTCCGCACCGCGCTCACCCGCGTGATCAACGATTACGCGCGCAAGCAGAACCTGCTCAAGGAAAAAGACGCCAACCTGACCGGCGACGATGTGCGCGAGGGCCTTTCGGCCGTTATCTCGGTCAAGCTGCCCGATCCGCAGTTTGAGGGCCAGACCAAGGCAAAGCTCGGCAGCTCCTATATGCGAGCGCTCACGCTCAAGATTGTGACCGACGGCCTTGCCGATTACCTCGAGGAGCATCCCAAGCCCGCTCGCGAGATCGTCAAGAAGGCGCAACAGGCCTGCAAGGCGCGCAATGCCGCCCGCAAGGCGCGCGAGGCGACCCGCCGCAAGAGCCTGCTCGAGACGGCGTCCCTGCCCGGTAAGCTCGCTGACTGCTCGGTGCGCGATGCCGAGCTGACCGAGCTCTTCATCGTAGAGGGCGACTCGGCAGGCGGTTCGGCCAAGGACGGCCGCCGCCGAGACATCCAGGCGATTCTGCCCCTGCGCGGCAAGATTTTGAACGTCGAACGCGTTGGCGACCATCGCGCGTTCTCGAGTGACACCATTCAGTCGCTGATTACCGCGATCGGCTGCGGCGTCACGACGAGTGCCGGCGACGGCGGCGACTTCGATATCACCAAGGCGCGCTACCACAAGATCATCATCATGACCGATGCAGACGTCGACGGTGCGCATATCCGCATCCTGCTGCTGACGTTCTTCTACAAGTACATGCGTCCGCTGATCGATGCCGGCTACGTCTATGTTGCCTGCCCGCCCATCTTTGGCATTAAGGTGCGCAACAAGATCCACTACGTGTATCCCAACGGCCGCCAGCCCGAAGACGAGATCCTGCGCGACACCATCCAGAGTCTGGGCCTGAACCCCGACGATAACGACGAGGACGGCAAGGCCAAGGACGGCAAGATTACCAAAAAGCGCAAGGGCTATACCGTCCAGCGCTACAAGGGCCTGGGCGAGATGGACCCCAAGCAGCTTGCCTCGACGACGATGGACCCCAAGACCCGCATCCTGCAGCGCGTGTCGATCGAGGACGCCGTGGTGGCAGACCGCGCCGTGCGCGAGCTGATGGGTTCCGAGGTCGGCTATCGCCGCGAGTACATCGAGAAGCATGCACATGACGCACGATTCTTAGACGCCTAATCCCTGCGGCTTTCCCAGCCACCGCACCTTCGCCCTCAATCGTCGGTCGCGTACCCAAGTACGCTTCCCTCCTCTTTCGGGCGAATCTGCGGCACCTGGAAAAGCCGTCTCCGTGGTTGGGAACTAATGGACCACGCAAACCATGAGGAGGTAACGTGGCAGACGATATCAACAATAACGAGGGTATGGACGAGGCCGGCGATGCCGGCATGCCCGATGATCTGAAGCGCCTGCTTGCCCGTGCTGAGCAGGGTGAGGACGGCGATCCGGACGCCTATAACCCCGATGCCGATGATGATGAGGAAGAGGATGACGACGCCGAGCTCGAGGAGAGCTTTGGCGAAGTCGACCGTGGCGCCTCGGCCGGCGAGGACATCAACGGCGGCCAGCTCCAGATTTCGGAGTTTGGCCGCGAGATGAAGCAGTCGTTCATCGAGTACTCGATGTCGGTCATTACGGCGCGCGCCCTGCCAGACGTGCGCGATGGCTTAAAGCCGGTGCACCGTCGCATCCTGTACGCAATGAACGAGAGCGGCATCTATCCCAACCGTCCGCACAAGAAGTCGGCCTGGACGGTCGGCGAAGTTATCGGTAAGTACCATCCGCACGGCGACTCCGCGGTCTATGAGGCCATGGTCCGCCTGGCGCAGTGGTTCTCCATGCGCACGCCGCTCATTGACGGGCACGGCAACTTCGGCAACATCGACGGCGACGGCGCCGCCGCCATGCGTTACACCGAGAGCCGCCTGGCAAAGCCCGCCATGGAGCTCCTGCGTGACCTGCAGAAGGACACTGTCGACTGGCAGCCCAACTACGACGAGTCGCTCGCCGAGCCTCAGGCGCTGCCCGCGCGTTTCCCCAACCTGCTGGTCAACGGCAGCCAGGGCATCGCCGTCGGCATGGCTACCAACATCGCCCCGCACAACCTTACCGAGGCGATCGAAGCCACGTGCTACCTGATCGACAACCCCGATGCCACCGTTGACGAACTCATGCAGATCATGCCCGGTCCGGACTTCCCCACCGGTGCCATCATCATGGGCAGTGCCGGCATTAAGCAGAGCTACGAGACCGGCCGCGGCTCCATCACCGTGCGCGCCAAGGCTCATGTGGAGTCCACCAAGACCGGCCGTAGCCGCCTGGTCTTTACCGAGATTCCCTACATGGTCAACAAGGGCACCCTGCAGGAGAAGATCGCCCAGCTCGTCAACGACAAGCGCATCGAGGGTATCTCGGATATGCGCGATGAGTCCAACCAGAAGGGTATCCGTCTGGTCATCGAACTCAAGAAGGGCGTCATCCCGCAGGTCGTACTCAACAACCTGTACAAGTACACCTCGTTGCAGACGACCTTTGGTGCCAACAACCTGGCGCTTGTCAACGGCGTCCCCAAATGCCTGAGCCTGCGCGAGATGCTGCAGCACTACATCGACCACCAGGTCGACGTCGTCACCCGCCGCACCCGCTTTGACCTCAAGAAGGCCCAGGCGCGTGCCCATATCCTCGAGGGCTACCTGATGGCTCTCGACCATATCGACGAGGTCATCAGCATCATCCGCTCCTCGCAGACCGACTCTGAGGCCAGCGGTCGCCTGATCGAGCGCTTTGGCTTTACGCCCGAGCAGACTACGGCCATCCTCGAGATGAAGCTGCGCCGCCTGACCGGCCTGGAGCGCGACAAGATTCAGGAAGAGCTGGACGGCTTGCGCCGCGCCATCGCCTACTACGAGGACCTGTTGGCGCACGAGGAGAAAATCCTGGGCGTCATCAAGGAAGAGATGCGCGAGATCTCCAAGAAGTTCGGCGACAAGCGCCGCACCGAGATCAGCCACGTCGAGAAGGATCTGGACGTCGAAGATCTGATTGCCGACGAGGACATGGTCGTGACCATCACCCACACCGGCTACGTCAAGCGCATCCCGGTGGCCGCCTATCGCGCCCAGAAGCGCGGCGGCAAGGGCGTGTCGGGCGTCAACCTCAAAGAGGATGACGTTATCGACGAGATGTTTATCGCATCCACGCACGAGTACGTGCTGTTCTTCTCGAGCAAGGGCAAGGTCTATCGCCTGAAGGTGCACGAACTGCCGGTGGGTACGCGCCAGGCGCGCGGCACCGCGATCGTCAACCTGCTGCCTTTCGAGGAGGGCGAGAAGATCGCGAGCGTCATCAGCTGCCGCGAGTTCCCCGCCGACGAGTACCTGATGTTTGCCACCAAGAGCGGCATGGTCAAGAAGACCGTCATGAGCGCCTACGACCGTAGCCGCCGCGACGGCCTGATCGCCATCAACCTGAGGGACGACGACGCGCTGCTCGCTGTACGTCGCGTGCGCGAGGGCGACAAGATTATCATGGCAACCACCGCGGGCAAGGCGATTATGTTCCCCGGGGACCAGGTGCGCGCCACCGGTCGCGATACCAGCGGCGTCCGTGGCATTAGCATGAAGGAAGGCGTGAGCGTTCTTGGTATGGAGATTACCAACGGTAACGGCGACCTGTTCGTCATTACCGAGCGTGGCTACGGCAAACGCACACCGGTCTCGGATTACCCGGAGCAGAACCGCGGCGGTCAGGGTGTCTACACCATCCAGATGACCGAGCGCAAGGGTAACCTCGCGGCCATGAAGACGGTGGGCCCGCAGCATGAGCTGTTCATCGTGACGGAAGGCGCGACGGTCATTCGCGTCAAGACCGACGAGATCAGCCAAACCGGTCGCGCCACCCAGGGTGTCAAGATGATGACCGTCGACGATAACGACCGAATCTGCGCCGTAGCCCGCATGACAGCCGCCAAAGAGAAGCCCGAAGGCGAAGGTGCCGAGGGCGAGGCCGCAGCCGACGCCGAAGAGGCCCCAGTCGACCTAGGCGACGGCAACGACATGCCAGAAGATCTCCTCGACGAGTAAGAGGAACTGACTGGTAGAAAATATCAGACCCCATATATCGGCGGTCGGCGCACTGCGCGCCGACCGCTTTTTGAAAATCTTTGAACCCCACGTCGGCCCC
>CABVCF010000055.1 GCA_902496775.1 uncultured Collinsella sp. | reverse complement strand
ACAAACTAGCCTCTCTTCATGAGCCCCGCAGTCCGCTCCGACTGCGGGGCTTTTGTTTCAACCCGGCACTTAGGGACGTTCCTTTCCTGCCGGCAGCCTAGGGCTGGTCATTGGGGACAGACTTAAATGCGTGGCACCGATCAACTGCGGAAAGCGCATCCCACAATGAGTGTCCAAAGCGGGGCACAGTTTCCCAGGTACTCATTTAAGTCTGTCCCCAATGAGTGCCCAATGACTAGTAGTAGGCCCACATGGCTTCGACTTCGTTGAGGACCTCTACGACGCCCCAGCGGCGGGCGCTGCGGCTGGCCGAGTTGGGGTCGTAGACGCCAATCTGGTTGGCGTCGTCGATGCCGTAGAGCACGATGTAGTGGCCTACGTTGGTAAACGTACCGGGGCGCACTGCGGCGATGACGGGCGCACCCGAGCGAAGTGCTTGGGTAATCGATTCGCGATCGTTATAGAGCTGTGTTCCGTTGAGCCCTAGCTGCCACGCACCGCCTGTCATAAACGACCACTCGGTGGCACCAGTGGGGGCGTAGTTGCCGGCTTCGGCCAGTGCGCATATATCGACCGGCGTCTTATCGGTGTGGCCGGTCTTAAAGATATAGACCATGGTGAGGCAAGTGGGACCGCAAGCGTTTTCGCGAATAGTGCCGCCGGCATAGGGCAGCTCCGACCATGCGGGGTCAATTTGGTAGATGTGGGGCATGGCGCCGGCCTGCCATTGCGAGCGTGGGGTCGAGAACGCAAAGGAGCAACCGGGCGCGACGGGAGCTTTAAGCAGCTTGTCCTCGGCAGTGGGCTCAAGACCGGCTGATCCGTGGGAGATGCAGGATCCCAAAAACACAAAGACGAGGCAGGCGGCGATGGAGCAAAGCGCAAGGCGCAGGCGGCGGGCCGGAAGCGCGTGGCTTGTGGTGTGCGACGCGGGGTGAGGGGCGGAATTGCCGCGATCGCGTTGAGGTCGCGAAAAGGAGCGCTTGACGTAGTAGTCGGTCTTACGGCGATCGTAGCGGCGTGGCTGCAATGTGTCGGTCTGACGTTGGCGTGTGCTCGTACTCACGCGGTCTGACTGCTGCACGGTACGGCTTTGCTGCCGCGAAGAAGCCCCGGGCTGCTCTTGGGGGCGCTGCGGGTTGTCGTTGTCGGAGGTGCTTCTGGGCGTTGGCGTGGTGCGGCCGGCAAGGCGCACGCTTTGTGGCCGTTGGTCGCCGTCATTGTATCCGTATGCCATTCGAATCACCTTGCCTCATGTGTAACTTGTCTATCCTACATAAAAAGATGCACGACACATGGGTATGTGCGCCAAAAGCCTGACAAATGGTATGAACGTTGCCGCGCCGCGCGCCAAGCGTCACGGCAACAGGTATTCAAAAGCAGACAAGATGAAAGCGTCCAAGACGAATGACGTCTCCCGCCGTTCGTCCCAAAAACGGCGCCGCTCGTTTTGCAGTTCTGCCTTCGGTCGAGCTACAAGCGGCGCTGCTGTGCCAAGGCCGTATCTTAAAGCCACGAAATAAAAGCGCGCGGCAAAACAGACCGCGCAAGGGGTGACGTCAAGGGGCGTCAAAAAGGAAAGGAGGGGAACAATGGCGGACAAGAACGCAGAAGTTGCAGTCGAGGATAACGGCGGCATGAAGAAAACGCTTTCGCTCTGGAACTTCTTCACCATCGGTTTCGGTGCCATCATCGGTACCGGTTGGGTTCTGCAGGTCGGCGACTGGATGGTCGTGGGCGGCGGTCCCGTTCCCGCTATGATCGCATTCCTCTTGGGTGCAATCTTCCTCGTGCCCGTCGGAGCTGTTTTCGGTGAGCTCACGGCTGCTATCCCCATCTCAGGCGGCATCGTCGAGTATGTCGATCGTAGCTTTGGCCGTACGCTGAGCTACATCACCGGATGGCTTTTGGCCCTGGGCAACGGCATCCTGTGCCCGTGGGAGGCCATCGCTATTTCGACCCTCGTGTCCGAGATGTTCGGCAGCCTGCCAGGCCTTGAGTGGCTGCGCGCCGTCAAGCTCTACACCATCCTGGGGGCCGACGTTTACCTGTTCCCGACGCTGATCGCGCTCGGCTTTGCAGTCTACGTCATCTTCCTCAACTTCCGCGGTGCCAGCTCGGCCGCCAAACTCCAGGCCTTCCTGACCAAGGCTCTGCTCTGCGGCATGCTGCTCGCCATGGGCGTCTCGCTGTTCACCGGCTCGCCGGACAACGCCATGCCCGTGTTCTCCCAGGTCACCGGCGCTGGCGGCGGCAAGGCCGCTACCGAGAGCACCAGCCTGTTTGCCGGCATCGTGTCGGTCTTGGTTCTGACCCCGTTCTTCTACGCCGGCTTCGACACCATTCCTCAGCAGGCTGAGGAAGCAGCCGAGGGCCTTAACTGGAACAAGTTCGGCAAGATTATCTCCCTGGCCCTGCTGGCCGCCGGCGGCTTCTACATGGTCTGTATCTACTCGTTCGGCACCATCCTCGACTGGCATGAGTTTGTTAAGAGCCCGGTTCCCGCGCTCGCCTGCCTCAAGGGCATCAACATGCTCCTGTACCTGGCCATGCTCGTCATCGCCACGCTTGGACCCATGGGCCCGATGAACTCCTTCTACGGCGCCACGAGCCGCATCATGCTCGCCATGGGCCGCAAGGGCCAGCTGCCCGAGAAGTTCGCCGAGGTCGATCCCAGCTCCGGCGCTCCCAAGCTTGCCTGCGTCGTTCTGGGCGTCATCACCGTCGTCGGTCCGTTCCTGGGCAAGAACATGCTCATCCCTCTGACCAACGTGTCGGCTCTCGCCTTCATCTTCTCCTGCGGCATGGTCGCCCTCGCTTGCCTGCGTATGCGCTTCACCGAGCCCGACCTGCCTCGTCCCTACGAGGTGCCCGGCGGCAAGTTTGGCATCTGCCTCGCCATCGCTGCCTGCGCCATCATCATCGGCCTGCTCGTGATTCCGTTCTCTCCCGCCTCCCTCAACATGGTGGAGTGGAGCATCGTGATCGGCTGGTTGGCTATTGGCCTGGCCCTCATGGCTTTCACCAATTCCCGCAAAAAGTAACGCCTAGCCGGGGCGGATTGGGTGTGCGGTGCCCTCTCTCCCGCGCACCGAGCCCGGCGCCACTTGGGTAGCTTTGTGAGGCCTTAACCCAACACGGCCTCGCCCACTATATGGATCCATAAGGAGGAACCATGTCCACTAAGTATGCAATCGTTGGCGGTAAGCTCATCGACGGTACCGGTGCCGAGCCGGTCGAGAACTCCCTCGTTCTCGTCGACGACAACGGCAAGATCGAGTACGCCGGTGCTATGCAGGACCTTCCCGAGGGCGTTGAGGTTATCGACGCCGCCGGCAAGACTGTCCTTCCCGGCCTGATCGACACCCACCTGCACTTCTCGGGCAACCTGACCGACGATGACACCGACTGGGTCATGCAGCCGCTCCTCGAGAAGCAGGCCGTCGCCGTCAAGCAGGCCTACGACTGCCTCACCCACGGCCTCACCACCGTCTGCGAGATCGGCCGCTTTGGTATCCAGATTCGCGACTGCATCGACAAGGGCGTCTTCAAGGGCCCGCGCGTTCTGGCCACCGGCCTTGGCTTCTGCCGCGTTGCCGGCCACGGCGACTCCCACCACTGCAGCCAGGAGCTCAACAAGGAATCGCACCCCTGGGGCGATCAGGTCGACGGTCCTTGGGATCTGCGCAAGGCCGTCCGCCGTCGCCTGCGTGAGAACCCCGATGCCATCAAGATCTGGGCTACCGGTGGTGGCATCTGGCGCTGGGACTCCGGCCGCGACCAGCACTACTGCTCCGAGGAGATCCAGGCCGTGGTCGAAGAGGCAAAGATGGTCGGCATCCCCGTGTGGAGCCACTGCTACAACAACCACGCCGCTGCCTACGATTCCGTTCGCTTTGGCTGCGAGCAGCTGATTCACGGCTTCGATATCGATGAGCGCACCATGGACCTCATGGCCGAGCAGGGCACCTTCTTCACTCCGACGATCGCCTTCCTGCCCACCTGGTACGCCACCTATCCGCCCGTCTACGTTCCCGAGCTGCACGACAAGTACGAGGGCACCCTGGTCGAGAAGGAGCTGCAGCGCAACTACGACTGCCTGCGCGAGGCCAAGAAGCGCGGCGTCGTCATGACGATCGGCTCCGACTCCTTCTCCTTCGTCACCCCGTATGGCACCTGCTCCATCGAGGAGATGTACGAGTTCGTCGACAAGATCGGCTTCACCCCGGTCGAGACCATCACCTGTGCAACCCTCAACGGTGCCAAGATGTGCCACATCGAGGACGAGACCGGTTCCATCGAGGCCGGCAAGTGCGCCGACCTGCTGGTCGTCAACGGTGACGTCGCCGCCGACATCCACGTGCTCAACACCGACAACATGGACGTCATCATGAAGGACGGCTGGATTGTCGAGGCCGGCACCTTCGGCGAGGCAAACAAGTACAGCGCCTAAGCTACCGTTCATCGATGGCTTGATGTAAAACACAGTATTTGATTGCATAATGCAATGGAGAGGGTCGCTTGCGGCCCTCTTTATTGCTATGGGGTGCGTCAGTAAGAAGGAGATGACGGTGGGTCTCAATAGGCTGATTCTGGGCAAGAGCTACAACTCTACCAAGGTCTTTCGTACCGCTCAGCATGTGGTTCAAGCCATCTTGCTCGGTATTGTCGTTCCGCTGCTTATCCTGCTGCTCATCTGGGATCTAACCGATAATCCCAATCCCGTTCCGGCCGTTGTCGTCATTGCCGGCTTGGTCATGCTGTGCTTCTTCTTCTCGTACGTCTTTGTCGTTCCCGACGACCTCACATCGAGCGCAACCGACCGCACGCTCGCCATCGCTTTAAAAATATTCGCCTACACGTCGCGCGGCCTTACGCCCGAAGCTGCCCTGGGCGCCTCTAAGATCATCCTGTCCGAAACTATCGCCTCTGCCATCTGCTTTACCGACGGCAAGCAGGTGTTGGCAAGCTGGGGCGAGGACTCGGCAAAATGCCCCGCGGGCACCCCGGTGGTACTGCGGACTACGCTCAACGTGATCAACAGCGGTGAGCAAAGCGTGTTCTCGCGCGATGCCTCGACCGAGACGGGTGGCTACTTTCCGCGCCTGCGCGCCGGTATTGTCGCACCGCTTACCGTGCGCGGGCATTGCGTGGGCACGCTCGAGCTGTATTATCCCCGTCTGAGCAGCATCGATATGCGCCAGACGGCGCTTGCCTCGGGCTTTGCCGACCTCATTTCCACGCAGCTTGCGAGCTTTGAGCTCGAGCGCCAGGACGAGCTTACGGCCCGCGTGGAGCTGCGCGCCTTGCAATCGCAGGTCGATCCTCATTTTCTGTTTAACACCATCAGCACCATCGTGTCGCTCGTACGTACCGAGCCGGACAAGGCCAGGTCGCTGCTGATCGACTTTTCCAATTACTACCGTCAGACGCTTTCTGATTCCGATACCCTCACAACGCTCGAGCACGAGGTGGAACAGGGCACTCGCTATATCAATCTTATGCAGGCTCGTTATGGCGACGGCCGTCTGCGCGTCTCGGTCGATATCGACTTTGAGGTGCGCGATTGCATGGTACCGCCGTTTATCTTGCAGCCGTTGCTCGAAAACTGCATCAAGCACGCGCAGCGCGAGACCGAGCCGCTTTCTATTCATGTTAGGGCTTTCGAGACCGATGACGGTTTGGAGATCATCGTCGAGGACGATGGCATCGGTATGAGCGAAGAAGTCTGCGCGCATCTGTTTGAGCAGCATCGCCGAGAGGAGCCCGAGAGCATTACCGCCGACGGCTCCATCAAACGAGGCTGCGGCTTGGCGCTCTTCAACGTGCTTCAGCGCATCCATTTCTTTTACGGAGAAGATTCCGGCATGCGCGTGAAGTCCCAGGAGGGCGTTGGCACGCAGGTCATCGTCGAGCTGAACGGCGAGCCGCATGAGCCGGCGCCGTTGACGGCGTAGCACGCGGTTGGATTGAGAGAAAAAGAGGGGAAGCACATATGTCCGAAGGCTGGAACATCTTGGTGGTTGATGACGAGCCTCCCATTAGGGCTGAGCTACGCTATCTGTTGGAAAAGGATGCGCGTGTGGGTCAGATTGCCGAGGCGGGCAATGTCACCGAAGCCGTGGAGTCGATTCTGTCGAACAAGCCCGACGTGCTGTTTTTAGACATTACCATGCCCGGTCGCTCGGGAATTGAGCTTGCCGAGACGCTGCAGAACCTAAAGACGCCGCCGGTGGTTGTGTTTGTGACGGCGTTTGCCGAGTATGCGGCTGATGCCTATAACCTCGATGCGGTCGACTATGTCGTCAAGCCGGTCGAGGACGCGCGCCTGTCAAAGGCACTCGACAAGATCGAGGCAGCCTTGGGTGCCCGTCGTGTTATCCATGCTCCGCGCCAGCCTTTGCGTCTGACGGTGGACCGCGGGGGCAAAAAGGTGTTCATTCCCGCCGCAGACGTCTGCTACTTTGAGGCGCGCGCCGATTTTTGCAACGCCATCTGCGCCGAGGGAACGTACCTGATCAATGAGTCGATCTCTTCGCTCGAGCGTCGCTTGGACTCCGAGGGCTTTATTCGCGTTCATCGCAGCTACCTGGTCAATTTGGAAGACGTGCACAATGTTGAGATTGGCTCCACGGGGTTGATGGAGCTCAGGCTCGACCGCGTGAACTCGACGGTGCCGGTGTCCCGTCGTCGTGCCGCCGAGGTCAAGTCGCACCTGGGGCTTGCGTAAGAGGCTTGCGTGCCGTCGTTTACCATCGCAGGTTTGGCATGGGCGCGCGGTGGGCATAATGTGTGGCATCGAATGAAATCGAAAGGATCATTATGCCCGCGCTTATCACCCATCATCTGTTTGGCGAGGAAAGCATCGACCGTCTTCCACAGGGCGTCATCACGTCCGATGAAGAGCGCATTGCCTTTATCTTGGGCAACCAAGGCCCCGACCCGTTCTTCTTTCACATTCTGACACCGCGTGTTTCCGACTGCACGCTGCTGGCGCAGGTCATGCATCGCTCGCGCATGTCTCGCCAGTTCGCGTGCCTGCGCGACGGCGTGTCACATCTGCTGCCGCGCGACGCCAGCTTGGGTCGCGCCTTTGCGCTGGGCCTGCTGTCTCATTACGTGCTCGACCGCAACGCCCATCCCTTTGTCTATGAGCAACAGTTTGGCATCGTGGAGTCCGATTCAGAGCTTGAGGATTCGAGCAGCCAGGTCCATGCCGTGATCGAGAGCGACCTGGATGTACTGATGCTGCAGCTTAAACGCGATGGCGCTACGGTCGACGATTACCCGCCGGCGGGCGAGATCGTTACCACCGACCGTATCAATCGCGCTGCCGGCGTGCTGATGAGCTATGTTGCCGGACGCGTGTACGGCATTGACATTCCGGCGGGGGAGTACGGTGCCGCCGTTGCCAATATGCAGCGACTTTACCGCGCGATTGAGCCGGCCGGCTCCGCAAAGACGCGCGCGATCTCGCTGGTTGAGGGCTTGGTGCACGACTACTCGCTGCTCGACGGCCTTGCCCATCGCGTGACGACGGAGCTGCCCGAGCGCACCGGTAACCTGGGCCATCTGACATGGAAGAATCCCTTTACCGACGAGGTCTCGAACGAGAGTTTCCCCGAGGTCTTTGATCGCGCGCTGGTCGATTACGAGTGCACGGTCGCACGTTTCATCGAGACTGGTGACATGGATGCCGTGACCAGTCACGTCAACTACAGCGGTCGCGTGCTCGAAGCCGATGAGGAGTTCGACCGCGAGGAATAGGGCCCGTGCGTGCCCCTTTGCCGAATCCTTACCGGCGGTTCTGGACAATTGGGGTACGATGAACTAACTGCATATCGGGCGAATACGAAGGGTCCCTGTCCATGAAATACACCAAGCTCGAGCGTAACTGGGTTATGTATGATGTGGGCAATTCGGCCCTCGTGCTGCTCAATACCTCGGTGGTGCCCATTTACTTTAACGCCATCAATACCGGCGCTTCTTCGGCCGACCTGGTGGTCGCCTGGGGCAATGCGCAGACGATCGCCTCGCTGGTCATCGCCATGCTCATGCCCATTCTGGGCGCGCTTGCCGACTACGCCGGCAACAAGATCAAGTTCTTCTTGGGCTTCTTCCTCACGGGCCTGGTGCTTTGCCTGGCGCAGGCTATCCCAATGTCCGCCATGGCATTTTTGACCGTGTACGTGCTGTGCACCATCGGCCTTAACTCTTCTATGACGTTCTACGACGCCATGCTGCCCGACATTACCACCGACGAGCGCATGGACGCCGTGTCCAGCTCGGGCTATGCCTGGGGCTACATCGGTTCCACCGTGCCGTTCGTCATCTGCCTGGCGCTCATCATGGGTGGCCCCGCTCTTGGCGTCCCTACCATGCTGGCAACGCGTCTGTCGTTTATCATCACTGGTGCCTGGTGGCTCGTCTTTACCCTGCCGCTCATTCGCACCTATAAGCAAAAGTACGGTCGCGAGCGCGGTCCCGAGGACACTATCGGCCACATCGTGGGCGGTGTGTTCTCCGAGGTCGGACACACCATGCGCGAGATCGCCCACAACAAGACCGTGCTGGTCTACATGATCGCGTTCTTCTTCTATATCGACGGTGTGCACACGGTCATTTCCATGGCAACCAGCTACGGATCGGCCTTGGGCATCGATTCGACCCAGTTGGTCCTGGCGCTGCTCGTTACGCAGTTCGTGGCCTTTCCGTCCGCCATCATCTACGGCAAGCTCGCCGGCCGCGTGGGCACGCTCAACATGATCTTGGTGGCAGTCGCCGCCTATATGGGCATTGTGCTGTTCGCCGCGTTCTTCCTAAAGACCGCCTTTGAGTTTTGGGTGCTTGCCATTATGGTCGGCCTGTTCCAGGGCGGCGTGCAGGCGCTCAGCCGTAGCTACTTTGGCCGCATTATCCCCAAGGAAAAGTCCAACGAGTACTACGGCTTCTTTGACATCTTTGGTCGTTATGCAAGCGTTATGGGCACCTTCCTGGTGTCGGTCGTCACCTCGCTGACCGGCAACCCGTCGCTGGGCGTCCTTTCCATTGGCGTGCTGCTGATCGTTGGCTTTATGCTGCTGGTCCGCCTGTCCCGCATGACTCGGGCGGCAGAGCATGCCGCATAGGAGCGAGCGGCTATTGTGCCTGTCCACGGTACTCTTTTGGGGTTATCCGCAATAAACATTGCGACTTGCGAGCAATGATTTGCCCAAGTGGGTATGATGGAATCAGCTAGGTCGCGGGGCGTCGCCTGTGTTTGGCGGCGTCCCGTTTTTGTGTTGCAGGGAGGGTAAGGCATGAACGCCACGGTCGTGATTCCAACGTATTGGGCGGGCGATGACGCTTGCACAAACGCCCCTGGCACCTATGATCATTCGACGCGACTCAACGCCGACAATCCCGAACTCGACCGCTGCCTGGCCTCGCTTGAGCAGGTACGTGACATCCCGCGCATCATCCTTTTGGTGGTCTGTCCCGTTTCTGCCACAGCCGATGTGTCGCTGCGCGTGCACGAGATTGTCGACGCGCATCCCACGCTCAAGGTCACCGTTGTCACCAACACCCAGGCCTCGCGCATCGCAGACCGGGTTGCTCAGATCGCGCCCAAGGGTTCGGGCGAATGCGTGAGCCTGCGAGGCTACGGTGCCATCCGCAACATGGGGCTAGCCTGTGCCGCTGTGCTGGGGCATGACGCGGTTATCTTTTTGGATGACGATGAGACTGTCATCGACGCCGACTTTATGAAGCGCGCGACCTATGCGTTGGGGCAGCAGACACGTCAGGGCTTGCCGATCTTGGTCAAGAGCGGCTATTTCTACGATCGCGACGGCTCGCCGCTGGCTCCCACGGACAAGGCGGGCATCTGCCATCGTTGGTGGACCAAGCGCATCGAGTTCAACCGTTGGATGAAAAAGGCGCTCTCGGGCACTCGCATCTCGCGCTCCAACTACGTGTGCGGCGGCCTGATGGCCCTGCACGCCCGCGCCTTTACGCGTGTGGCCTTTGACCCGTTTATCACCCGCGGCGAGGACTTGGATTACCTCTTTAACATGCGCATGTTTGGCTACGACGTGTGGTTCGATAACGAGTGGACCGTGCGCCATCTGCCTCCGGAGTCCGAAAAGCGCTCACCGCGCTTTATGCAGGATGTATACCGTTGGTACTACGAACGGGCCAAGTTGACATTCGCCGCGCATCAAAAGGAGCTCATTCCCGTTACGGCGGCATCACTCATGCCCTACCCGGGCCCGTGGATTTCGCGCGAGCTCGACGATCGCGTGCGCAAGACCGCTATGGTCCGCAGCGTGTTTACTCGCGAGCATGAGGGCTACCTGCGCATCTGGCGCCATGGTATCGGCGAGGCAAAGGCCTATGCGCGCCAAAACGCTGCAAGCTATCTGCGTTTCCAGAGCTTTTGGCCCAAGATCATGGACGGGCTTTGGCGTGACGCACAACTGATCAGTATCCTGGAGGGGGCCGAATGATCGACCGCCGCGCCCAGCGCGATAGTTCAATATCAATCTTTCGCATCATTGCCGTTGCCTGCGCCATTTGCGTGCTGGTGTACTTTATTTTTGCCTTGGTGACCGGTATCGAGCCGATCGCCACGGTGATTGCCTGCGCGCTGCTGTGCATCTTTCTGTGCATCTTTATCTTTTTGACGCTCAATCCCGATTCGGTGCGCTCCCAGTACACCGAGGAGACGCTCTCGGTGGCCTCGGCCATGCTCGAGGACATTAAGGGCGGTCTGACGCAGGAGTCGGCGCGTTTGGTGTGCCGGCGCATTTTGCCCGAGACGCGCGCCATGACAGTTGCCATCACCGACGAGGGCAACGTGTTGGCCTGCGCGGGCGAGTTTGAGGAAAAACTACTGCCAGATTCTCCCATCCACACGCTTGCCACGCGCTACGTTATCGAACATGGCATCGTGCAGTCGTTCAACCGTATGGTGGATGTCGTGGGCTCGGATGGCTCGCACAACCAAGTCCCCGCCGGCATTATCGCCCCCATCAAGGTGGGCGATCGTACCGTCGGCACGCTCAAGTTCTACTACAAGACCCCGCGCGCCGTCGACCGCACCCAGTACGCGCTTGCCTCGGGCTTTGCCGAGATCTTGTCCACGCAGCTCGCCATCCACGAGCTCGAGGTGCAAAAGGAACTCACAGCGCGCGCTGAGGTGCGTGCGCTGCAGGCGCAGATTAACCCGCACTTCCTGTTCAACACGCTGAACACCATTGCATCGTTTACGCGCACCGACCCGCTGCGGGCCCGCGAACTGCTTCGTGAGTTCTCATCGTTCTATCGTGCCACGCTCGACAACTCGGGATCGCTCATTCCGGTCTCGCGCGAGGTTGCACAGACCAAGCGCTACCTTACCTTTGAGAAGGCCCGCTTTGGCGAGGACCGCGTGCTTGCGACGTTCGATGTGTCCGAGGACGTGGAAGATACGCTGGTGCCGGCGTTCGTGATCCAGCCGATTGTCGAGAACGCCGTACGTCATGGTATGGGCGATGACGACGCCCTGAGGATCGACGTGACCGTTCACCAAGACGGCGAGGATGCAATCTTGATTGCCGTGGCCGATAATGGCGTGGGCATGGATGAGGGTACCGCCGCCAGACTGTTTGACGAGCGCTCTGCCCGTCCCGACGCCAGCTCTCCCCAGGGTGGCGGCGCCGGTGTGGCCATGCACAATATTTCGGAGCGCATCCATCGCTTTTATGGGCCGCACTCCTATACGCGTGTCGAATCGGCGCCGGGCAAGGGCACCAAAGTGCTCCTTCATCTTGATTTGTCAGAGAGCATCTTTGACATTCAAGAGTAAAATAAAAGGCTACGGGCTCAACGTCATGCGGCGGATGCCCGGCGTAGTTAGTTGACGAAAGGTTTTATCCCTATGCTGCGTGCGATGATTGTGGATGATGAGGCGCCGGCTCGCTCGGAGCTTCGCTTCCTGCTCGAGCAAACGGGCAAGATCGGCACGATCACGGAGGCGTCGAGCGTCCGCTCCGCCATCGAGATGCTTATGGAAAGTCGCGTGGATGTCGTGTTTCTCGATATCTCGATGCCCGGTGCCTCGGGCCTGCAACTTGCCGAGGCGCTGCATAAGCTCAAAAATCCGCCGGCGATCGTGTTTGTGACTGCGTATAGCGACCATGCGGTCGAGGCATTCGACGTGGATGCCGTCGATTATCTGATGAAGCCGGTCGAGGAAGCTCGCTTGGATCGTGCGATCGAGAAGGTCATGCAGCGCGCCAAGCCGGTTACGGACAGCAAGGTGACCATCGAGCGTATCCCGGTGGAAAAGGGCGGCCGCAAGGTGCTCATTCCCGTGGACGACATTCGCTTTATCATGGCCAAGGACGATTACTCCTGCATCTATACCGTCGATGATCGCTTTTTGTCGACGACCTCGCTGGCGCAGTTTGAGGCCAAGCTCTGCGACCTTGGCTTCTTCCGTGTTCACCGCCGCTATATCGTCAACTTGGCGTGCGTCACGGATGTGGAGACGGTGCCCTCGGGCGCCATCCAGCTGGGCATTACGGGCGTCGACGAACGCGTGCCGGTTTCGCGCCGCCGCGTCGTGCCGCTCAAGAAGGCTCTGAGTCTCTAGCACACTGGCCCTGCAGCCCTGTAGACCCATCGTCTGCGGAGCCGTGGGGCCTTTTTGTATGTATCTGCCGAATCGTTTTTTTGCGGAAGGGATCCCATGAACAGTGCAAGCGCCAAGCGCATCGACATCATCTCGGACACCCACGGCTATCTTTCGCCTGCGCTCCTGGATGAGCTTGAGGGCGCAGACCTGATCATCCACGCCGGCGACCTCACGTCAGAGATGGACTACGAGCACCTATGCACCATCGCCCCCGTGCGGGCCGTATTGGGCAACAACGATTACTACCGCGACTACGGCCCCGATGTAGACCGTCTTGCACTCTTTACCTACGAAGGTCTCAAATTCGCCGTAGCCCACTACCGCGAAGACCTTCCGGTGGGATCCGTAGACGTAGCCATCAACGGCCACACCCACGTAACCAAAGAAGCCCAAGTGGGCCGTTGCTTAGTCCTCAACCCGGGCAGCGCCAGCTACCCCAGAGGCACCCGAGGCCCCACCATGGCCAGAATGCTCGTCAAAGACGGCAAGATCCTAAGCACTAAATTTATTGACCTAGAGTAACCACAACAAAAGCGGGGGATGCAGATGCGTCTCCCGTTTCCATTTGAGCCAAAGGCAGAGCTTCAACAAAAACAATCAGACCAACCCCGCCGAGGAGCGCGCGG
>CABVCF010000054.1 GCA_902496775.1 uncultured Collinsella sp. | reverse complement strand
CTGCTCTACCATGCGCGTCGCGGCGGCCGTATCGGTCGGCGGGGTCAGGCGCATGTCGACCCAGACTTTGGCGCGGTCGGGTACGACGTAGGGGCGATATCCGCCCTCGATTTGGCCAAACGTGATGGTCGAAGGCCCCAGCTCATCGTGCGCGGGCAGCGCCGCAAACGCGCGACGGAGCGAACACACGACCTCGGCCATGGCGGCGACGGCATCCGCGCCCTTCCAGGGCTGGCTCGCATGTGCCGTCACGCCAGCCATTTCAATCTCGAACCACGTACGCCCCTTGTGCGCCACCTGGATCTGTCCGTCGGTGGGCTCGGTGTCCAGCACCCATTCATGCGAGCCGACCCAGCCAGCATCGATCGCGGTCTCTGAGCCGCGCATAAAGTCTTCCTCGTCGACCGAGCAGATGAGCGAAAAGTCGCGGCGGGGCAGCGCGCCATCCGCCGCCACGCGCTCGAGCGTATGGACCAGTGCGGCAATGGCGCAGGCCAGGCCACCCTTCATGTCGCAGGCGCCACGGCCGTAGAGCTTGCCGTCGCGCACGACCGCCCCGAGCGGCGTAATGTCCGCATCCCAGCCGTCGCCCAAGGTGACTGTGTCCATATGGCAGATATAGACGAGTCGCGGCTCGTCGCTCACTCCCGGCACGGTGACCATAAGGTTGCGGCGCCCGGGGAGTACTTCGAGCTCTGCAATTTGCACGGCATCGAGTACCGGATGGCTCAGCTGCGCTAACCGTTCCTCAACCAACGCTTTGATATAGCGTTCAATCTCGCCCTCATACGCACCTGGGTCGGAACTGTCGATCCGCACGAGCCCTTGCGTAAGCCGCCAAGCAAAATCTGTATCAACCATAGGCACCTCACAAATAGTTAGGCCAACATACAGATTGTATGCCAAGAAGCGGCTCAGTGCATTTAATGGAGTGCTCACAAAAACGGGGGCGCCTCTCGTGCGAAAGGCGCCCCCGTTGGCATTCAATGTCAGTGACGGGCAGGCCACATGGGGGAACTGCCCGTCAGATCAGCCGGCGCTATTTGATCACGCGCACGCGATACATCGACGGAATCTGCTTAAGCGCCTCGATCGTGCTGCTGTTCAGGTGCTCATCGGTGTCGAACATGGTGTAGGCGTTCTCTCCGGCGGATTCGTTGGTCATGCGCTGCACGTTGGCGTTGTCCTTAGCTAGGATGGCCGTGATCTGGCCGATCATGTTGGGCACGTTGGCGTGCAGGCAGGCGATGCGGCTCGCGGCGCGCGCCTTGCCCATGCTGCAAGCGGGGTAGTTGACGCTGTGCGCGATGTTGCCGTTCTCCAGGTAATCCTTGAGCTCGCTGATGGCCATATCGGCGCAGTTGGCCTCGGCCTCGCCAGTGCCGGCGCCCGAGTGCGTGGTGATAAACGTGTTGGGCATCTTGACGGTCTTGGGCGTGGCAAAGTCGCAGCTAAACCAGCTCAGTTTGCCCTCGCGCAGGGCGGCGTCGACGGCGTCCTCGTCAATGATGGTCTCGCGTGCGTAGTTGATGAGCACAGCGTCGGGTGCCAGCAGGTTGATCTGCTCGGTGCTGATCATGCCGATGGTGTCGGCCTTGCTGGGCACGTGCACCGTGAGGTAATCACAGCCGCGGCAGAGATCTTCGAGCGTGCCCACGCGCTGCACCTCGCGGCTCAGCACCCACGCGTGCTCAACGGAAATGAACGGGTCGTAGCCGTAGACATCCATGCCCAGGTCGACGCAGGCGTTGGCGACCTTGGAGCCCACGTTGCCCAGGCCTATGACGCCGATGCGCTTGCCCTTGAGCTCGCGGCCCACAAAGGCCTTCTTGGCTTTCTCGGCATCGACCTGGATCTCGGGGTCGTCGGCGTTGTCGCGCACCCAGTTCATCGATTGCACCACGCCGCGGCTCGAGAGCACCAGCATGCCTAGGACGAGCTCCTTGACGGCGTTGCTGTTGGCGCCGGGGGAGTTAAAGACGACGACGCCCTTCTTGGCGTACTCCTCGACGGGGATGTTGTTGACACCGGCGCCGCAACGGGCGATGGCACGGATGCCCTCGGGCAGCTCGTAGCCGTGCAGGTCGGTCGAGCGCATCAGGATGGCGTCGGCCTCTTCGGCGGTGCTTACAAATTCGTAGCCCTCGCCAAACTCGACTTTGCCGTCTTTGGTGATGTCGTCGATGGTCTTAATCTTGCGCATGAAAAACTCCTTAGCGGGTTTGTTTAAAACAAGTGGTTTGAAGTGGCTGGTCGGCCCGCGGGTTGCGGGCTAGTTAGATCGCGGGCTCAAACTATGCTGCGCTTCGAAGTCCTTCATGTACGAGGCCAGTGCCTGCACGTCTTCCATGGTTACGGCGTTGTAGACGCTGGCGCGCATACCGCCCACCAGGCGATGGCCCTTGACGTTTTGAATCTGGTGCTTGGCCGCGCCTGCGACAAAGGCCGCGTCGAGTTCGGCGTCGCCGGTGCGGAAGGTGATGTTGGCGATGGAGCGGCTGTCGGCCTGCGTAGTGCTATGGAACAGCTCGCTGTGCTCGAGCAGCTCATAGAGCAGGTTGGCCTTGGCCCAGTTGCGCTCGGCCATGGCGGCAAGTCCGCCGGTCTCCTCGACCCAATGGAACACCTTGCCGCACACGTAGATGCCAAAGGTGTTGGGCGTGTTGAGCATGGAGCCCTTGGCGGCCTGGGTCTTAAGGTCCATGTACTGCGGCGTCTGCGCAAAAGCGGGGCCATCTGCGATGAGGTCGTCGCGCACGATGACCACGGTCACACCCGCGGCGCCGGCGTTTTTCTGAGCGCCGGCGTAGATGAGCCCGTAGCGTTCGACGTCGAGCGGCTGCGACAAAAAGCAGCTCGAGACATCGGCGACCAGCGGTACGTCGCCGCAGTTGGGCAGCTCGTGGTACATGGTGCCAAAGATGGTGTTGTTCTGGCAGATGTAGACGTAGTCGAGCCCGTCGCCTGCGGCCTCGGTGGCAATGCGCGCGTTGATGTCGGCCATGGTGGGTATGCGGTCGAAATTGGTGTTCTCGGAGCTCGCGAGCAGCACGGCCTCGCCGTACTTGGCGGCCTCCTTGTATGCCTTGTTGGCAAAGTTGCCGGTCACGATGTAGCCGGCGCGGCCGCGGCGCATGAGGTTCATGGGGATGCCCGCAAACTGCAGCGTGGCGCCGCCCTGCAAAAACAGGACGCGGTAGTTGTCGGGGATGCTTAGCAGGCGACGCAGGGTTGCCTCGGCGTCGTCGATGATCTGCTGGTACATGCTAGATCGATGGCTCATCTCGAGCACGGACATGCCGCAACCGCGGTAGTCCATCATCTCGTCGGCGATCTCGGCGAGCACGCTTGTAGGCAGTGCGGCCGGGCCAGCTGAGAAGTTGTGCACACGTGCCATCTTCTAGTTCCCCCTTGTAGTCGTTTGGACGTTCCGGATACTTTAGCACAGTGGAGCGCCAGGCGCGACCGTATCACAGCAAAACCCGAGTGCGCCGCTATGATTTACAGGATGGTTACATGGGGGAGGGGTGCTTTACTCCTCAGGCAAATCCAAATCTGCGAGCGAAGGCATGAGGTTCTCTAGGCGCTTGATCTCTTCGTCGCAAATTAGCCACTTCCTGGTCACTACGACGCCAGTGTGGCGATGACGGCTTCGTCGCCGGCGTATATGAGGGTGTTGCCGTCGGGGATGATCGTCTGGCCGTCGCGTTTGAGCATCACGACGATAAAGGGATGCTTGCCTTGCGGCACATCGCGAAGACGCTGGCCGGCCAGGCGACCGTGGGGGGTTACGGTGACCTCGCGCAGCGTAACCTCGGCACGCTCTTCAAACGTCGGCGCGGCCATCACCAGCAGGTCACCTTCCTCGATGACGGTATCGCCGTTGGGCAGCACCGGGTGCGCCCCGTCGCGCAGCACCAGGACCACGAGCATGTCTGTGGCGCTGCCAATGTCCGCGAGCGAGCGTCCGGCAAACGGATGTCCAGCGCCCACCTTGAGCTTTACAAACGACATGCCGTCCTCGTCGCGGTAGTCGTTAAAGGTGCGGCGCACGTCGCCGGTCGCATCGATCATATCGAGCTTCTTCGCCAACGCCGGCAGCAGCGAGCCCTGCACCACAATGCTCGACACGGCAATCACAAACACCAGGTCAAATAGGTCGTGTCCGCCGGGAACGCCGGCCACCACGGCAAAGAGACTAAAGACGACCGAAGCTGCTCCGCGCAGACCCGCCCAGCTTACGAGCGCAACCTGGCGAGGGTTCGTCCTAAACGGCGCCAGCAGCATGCCTACGGCGATGGGGCGGCTCGCAAAGAGCATAAACGCCATGAGCGCCAGGCCCGGTAGCAGCATTTGCGGCAGGCGTGCGGGTGTAACGAGCAGGCCCAGCAAAAAGAAGATGGTCATCTCTGCCATCTCGGTGAGGGTGTCAAAGAAGTGCGCCATCTCGACTTTGCCGGTGATGTCGCTGGCACCCAGCACAATGCCGGCCAGGTATACAGCCAAAAAGCCGTTGCCGCCCAGATAGCTTGGTAGCGCGTAGGCAACGATCGCCACGGCGAACAAAAAGATGGTCTGCGCGCCCTCGGCCGTTGCGTGTGCGCGTTCAATCAGACGGCCCGCCGCCCAGCCGATGGCAAGGCCCAGGCCCGCGCCCAGGATAATCTGCTTGGCCAGCAGTGCGGGAATGTTGATGTCGCCGCCGGCCGCGAGTGTGGCGAGCACGGCGGTGAGCATATAGGCGACGGGATCGTTGGAGCCCGATTCGACCTCGAGCAGCGAGTCGGTGCCGCCCCTCAGCGACAGGCTGTGCTCACGCAGTACGCTAAAGACGCTCGCCGCGTCGGTGGATGCCACGACCGATCCCAGCAGCAGGCCGCCGATCCAGTCGAACCCCAGCGCGAAGTGGGCGAACACGCCGGTGATGCCGGCAGTGATGACGACGCCGAGCGTGCTCAGCAGCACCGCCGGCACAGCGACGGGTTTGGCACGGTCGATATTGGTGTTAAAGCCGCCGTAGAACATGATGAACAGCAGCGCCGTGCTGCAGACGGTTTCGGTAAGCGCGTAGTCGCTAAAATCGATGTGCGCCGGGCCGTTGACGCCCAACAGCATGCCCAGCGCGATAAAGATGAGCAGGGTGGGGAAGGGGAGTTTTTTGCCGACGGGTTTGATGGTCAGGCACAAAATGATGACGAGGCCGATAAAGAGAAGGATCTGATTCATGGATAGTGTCCGCTCCTGGGTGGTTGGCGTGGCACGGTCAATTGTCTGTGGTTATTTGTACCCAAAGATGGTGGGTTTATGGGGTTGGATTGCGGGCGTGCGCGATATCGTCATAGACGGCTGCCGTCTTTGCCTCTGCTCGGAAACCCTTTCCAGCTTTATTGCAACGGAGTACAATGGGTAACGTTTAAGTTCAACTTGAAGTTTTAGTTGTGGCACCGGGCTTCGGCCGCAATGCAAGGAGAGGCGTACCATGGCGATCTATGTGACATCTGATGCTCACGGGCACGTGCGTGCGCTTGACGAGGCCCTGTCTAAGATCTCGTTGACGTCCGACGACACGCTGTACGTGCTGGGCGACATGATCGATCGCGGGCCCGATCCGGTCGGCGTTATTAAGCTCGTGCGCTCGCTGCCCAACGCCCACGTGCTCAAGGGTAATCACGAGCAGATCATGCTCGATGCCATCATTGGTCAGGATCCGCTCGATGCCGAGACCTGGGATATCAACGGTGGCTGGACGACGCGCGAGCAGCTCAACGACATGGAATTTGACGCATACGAGGAGCTCGTGCGATGGATGGCCGCGCTGCCGCTCTACGCGGTGGTCGAGACCGAGGAGCGCCCGTATCTGCTGGTACATGCCGGTATTGAGACCGAGGCGGCGCGGGCGTTTTTGCTTGAGCATGGCGTCGATTGTGCCGATGGCGTCGGAGCGGTGGGTGCCGATCGCGAGCTGCTGCAGCAGATGCTCGCGGTGCAGTCGTCCGATGACCTGCTGTGGATTCGTCATGGCTATTGGGATGCGTCGACCGGGCTGCTTTCTGCCGAGGGCAAGGGCCCGGTCGTGGTGAGCGGTCACACGCCCACGGTATCGCTTGGGCGCTATTGCGAGGTCGGTGGTCTGGCGGGGCTCGATGAGGAATCGGGACGCGGGCAGATCGTGCGCTTGGGCGGCGAGGACACTGCTGGTGTGCCCGATCGCATCGACATCGACTGCGCCGCCGCCACCGGCTCCGAGTTCGGTCGCGTGGGCATCCTGCGGCTCGATGATGGGGCGGAGTTCTACGCGAACATCAACCCGGGCGAATAATCGTTGCAAGTGGTAGCTAATTTGGGACGGGGCTTTTTTGACTACTTTTGCCCTTCTGCCCGCTAATTGATTTCTCTGGGACGGGGATTAAATAATCATTTGGCTGCCCGCTGGCTAAGTGAGTAGACTTTTTTGGAAATGCCGAGCACCCAACATATTTGCCTCAATAAAACCGCAGGTCAAAGACTTGTGCTCTGTCGGTGTGGTCCGGGATTCGGTATAAGTCTACTCACTTAGTTTTGCGTGTCCGCAACGAGACCCCAGCCGGGGTGATTCCACCGCAAATTAGCTGCTCCCATCGCCGCAATTAGGCGCCGTACGGATTCCGGTCCCTCTCTATGCGCTGGCGGATGTGGGCGTACTCGATAATCAGTAGCACCAGGAGTAGGGCCATGATGGCTAGGTAGCTCACCACAGCGCCCATCAGACCCAGCAGCTTAACCAGGATCACCGGCAGCACCACGCTTACGGCGAAGCAGATCAGGTAGATCTTGGTGACGTCTCCAGCGTGGCGCAGCACCGTGATGATGGCGTAGATAAAGTCGATGGCCGCGGTGACGCCGCCGGCGACGACCATTAGCAACGCCAGCGTACGGTAGCGCTCAAAGTTGAGGCCGTACATAAAGCTCATGAGGGGAATGCCGGGGCCTGCCATAAATGCGGCGCACACGCCGGTGATGACCACGATCAGCGCCATAACGGCAACAATAATCAGGTCAAAGCGCCGACGCTTACGAGGATTAGCCCAAATGCTCGACAAGCGTAGGAGCTGCGGTTTATAGATAAATCCAATGCTCAGCAAAATAGCCTGCGCCGGAAAGAACAGGGCATTAAAGTACAGCTGATATTTGTATGCCAGCGTGCCTTCCATCACAAACTTGGGCATGCTCTCGATAAGGTTGAACAAGAACAGTGCACCAAAGAGTGGAGCGCACTGGACAAACAGGTGGCCGACCTCGCGAAGGCTCACGCGGCGCGATTTTTCGGTCTCGAGCAGGGCGAGCGGCGCGGTGACCAGCACGAGCGAGGCGATCGCGGCGATGCCCATGGCCATGGCCGCGATGGGCATGCTGCGCGTGAGGAACAGCGCCACGCTGAAGACCGCGATGACGCCGACGGAGCGTAGCGTTTGGCTCATTCCAGCCAAGTAGAGTTTGTCGGCCTGCTGCAGGCGGCCTTCGTACACGTCGGCGACGCCATCGATGACCTTATACAGGTAGACGCCCAGGCCGATCGTCGCCATCTGCGCGTCATAGCCGCGGGCGCTGCTGTACATGAGGCCGCAGCCTAGGGCGAGCGCTCCACAAAGCCAGCGGTTGAGCTGGTAGGAGGCAAAGGACGTCTTTTCGTCGATGTCTGAGACCTGGAAATTGCGCACGCCGTAGTTGCATGCGATCATGATGAGCGTGCCGGTGACGAAGGCGATGGAGAACTTACCGGCCTCCTCGGCACCCGCGAGCTGTGCCGACACGATGGTGAGCAGAGGAAACGCCATGCCCCACACGGCGGTGCCTAGGGTATTCCAGAGATAGTCGCGGCGGGTGGCGTGCTCCTCGTATTCCGCTTCCTGCATGGAGAAGCCGCCGCCGTAGACGGCGCCGAGCAGGCGGTTCCACCAAGCGTTGACCATGCGGCGGACGGGGCCGGGCTCCCGATCGCGTTCGCGCCGGCGACGTGTGGCTTGGCTGCTATCGGGTCCGCCGGCGTTGCGCTGACTCAGCTCCTGGATGCGTGCGAGCTCTTCGGCCGTGTGGGAGGCAGGGAAGAGGCCGTTCTCGATGCGGCCGCCCTGGGCCCTTGCGGTGCCGCTGCCCGCTACGGCGGAGTCGGCGACGCCATTGCGGCGGGCGATGGCGCGGCGAATGCTATCGAGGGGCGTGATGCTCAAAGCGGGGTCCTTTCTATTGCTGCGCTCTAGTATAGTCGCGGTGGTATCCATTCGTGTTTTTGAACAGGTTGTTCAATAATTTCGGCGGCGCCATTCAGTAGTCGGCACTTAGGGACTTTCCTTATGTGCCGGCACTTTGGGAACGTCCCTAAGTGCCGGCATCCGGGGACACTCCTTGAATGTTGCCTGTTCAAGAGTGTCCCCAATGACTAGTCGTTTAAGAACGTCCCCAATGACTGGGCCGCTTGCCTGCGATTTTTGACCGTTGGGCGGGCTTGCCGCCCTTGCCGCAAAAACGTTTTTGCATATCGGGTACAACGGGCTTTACGTGAGTAAAGTGCGCGCCGCGTCCACGTGCCGCGTTTTTAAAGGAGGCCCCATGCCTGGTGTTACCCCTGCAGAAGTTTTGTCCAATTTTGGTATTACGCTGGTCGAAGATCCCGCCGAGAATCAACCCCGTCTGCTGGTCGATCTGCCCGCCGCGGAGCTCGTCGAGCACGCTATCCGCCGCGAAGAAGGCCGCATGGCATCCAACGGCGCGCTGGTGATCGAGACGGGGGAGCGTACCGGCCGTTCCCCCAATGACCGCTTTATCGTTGACACCCCCGATGTTCACGACAAGATTGCCTGGGGCGCGGTCAACCGCCCGCTGTCCGTCGAGAGCTATGAGGCCATCAAGGCCGGCATCGTCGACTATCTCAACGAGCGCGACGTGTTCGTCACCCGCGGCATGGCAGGCGCCGACCGCAACCACACGCGTCGACTGCTCGTTGCCTGCGAGCGAGCCAGCCAGGCACTCTTTATCAAGCAGATGCTCGCCCGCCCGCTTGCCCGCGAAATCGCGCGCACCGGCGAGCCCGACTTCTGCGTGCTCGCAGCGCCCGGTTACCAGTGCGATCCTGTCATCAAGGGCCTCAACTCCAGTGCCGCCGTGGTCATCAACTTCCAGGAACGCGTGATTCTGGTCGCCGGCACCGGCTACTCCGGCGAGATTAAAAAGTCGATCTTTAGCGTCATGAACTATCTGCTGCCCGTCGAGGACGACGTGCTGCCCATGCACTGCTCGGCCAGCATGGATCCCGTCACGCACGAGACCGCCGTGTTCTTTGGCCTGTCCGGCACCGGCAAGACCACGCTTTCGGCCAATCGCACGCGTCTGCTGATCGGCGACGACGAGCACGGTTGGTCCGACATGGGTATCTTCAACATCGAGGGTGGCTGCTACGCAAAATGCGAGGGCCTGGACGCCTTCCACGAGCCCGAGATCTTCAACGCCGTCCGTTTTGGCGCCATTTGTGAAAACGTGGTGCTCGACGAGAACCGCAAGCCCAACTATGACGACATCTCGATCACGCACAACACGCGCGTGGCCTATCCCGTGGAGCACATTCCTAACGCGTGGACTAAGGGCATGGGCACCACTCCGAGTGTCGTGCTGTTCCTGACTTGCGACGCTTTTGGCGTGCTGCCGCCCATCTCACGCCTGACGGCCGATGCCGCCATGTACCACTTTGTGACGGGCTTTACGGCTAAGATTCCCGGCACCGAGGTCGGCGTCACCGAGCCCACGCCTACGTTCTCTTCGCTGTTTGGCGAGCCGTTTATGCCGCTCGACCCCATGGTTTACGCCAAGATGCTTGGCGAGCGCATTGCCGACGGCCGCACGCGCGTGTACCTGGTCAACACCGGCTGGATTGGCGGCGGCTACGGCGTGGGTCATCGCATCGAGCTTGCCTACACGCGCTCGCTGGTCGCGCGCGCCCTCGACGGCACCATCGAGGACAGCGAGTTCGTGCACGACGACATCTTTAACGTCGACATTCCCACGACGTGCCACGGCGTGCCCGATGGCATCCTGGTGCCGCGCCAATACTGGCAGAGCACCGCGCGCTATGACGAGGCCGCGCACAACCTGGCGGTGATGTTCGAGGAGAACTTCGAGAAGAAGTACTCGCACCTGCCCGAGTCCGTCAAAGCCGCCGGCCCGCACGCTCAAGTACACGCCGACGCCCGTCATCGCGGCCGCGGGCTGCTGGGACTTCGCCACTAGCTTCGCCGTGAGTCCATATCCACCACAAAGGGGACAGGCACCTTTATGGTGGTTTTGCTCGCGTGGATGACTCGGGTTACAATACGCCTGACATATCGTCCCCTTCTCCGGATGGGGACAGCGCAAGCGTTCTTGTGACGGCACCGTAGGACTTTGAAGGTGGCCGTTGTAAGGGCGCTTTTTGTTTAGGCGCCCTCACTCGGGCGCGCACAATGAAGGGAGAGCGTATGAAGAGCTTTATTGCCGAGGATTCATTCTGGGAGCTGTTTCCGCAGGCAGCGGTCGGTGTCGTGGTCGTGGAGGGCATGAAGCCCACGGCTCAGATTCCTCAAGAGGACGTGGATGCGATTGCGGCGTTGCTCGACCGCGCCAATATCGATGCGGAGCGTCATCTGACCAGCGACACTATCAGCGAGAACGCACCGGTCAAGGCATGGCGCGAGGCCTATCGTCTGTTCAAGACCAAGAAAGGCGCGCGCTGCTCGATCGAGAACTTGCTCAAACGCGTGCTTAAAGGCAAGCCGGTGGGCCACATTACACCCGCGGTGGATATTTACAACACGGTGTCGCTGACCTACGCGCTGCCCGTGGGAGGCGAGGATCTGCATGCGATCGAGGGAGACCTTCGCTTGAAGGTGACCGACGGTGGCGATGCGTTCTTGCCGCTTGGCGAGGAGGCGGACGATCCGACGCTGCCCGGCGAGCTCGCCTACATCGACGATGCGGGCGCTGTGTGCCGCTGCTGGAACTGGCGCGACGGCGTTCGCACGGCGCTGTCCGATAATTCGGCCGATGCGTTCCTGGCGATTGAGTGCGTGGAGTCCGAGCGGATGGGGGATTGCCAGGCTGCGATCGATCGCTTAGCCGAGCTGCTTGAGCGCTATCTGGGAGCGACGGTTGTCATTAAGACGCTTGTGACCCGCGACAATCCTTGCGTGGAGCTGTAGCGGCGCCTAGAACCTATTGATGCCCCAAACCACTACAAAGGTGCCTGTCCCCTTTGTGGTGGTTTTTATGTTGATGGGTTAACAAATGGGGTATTTGGGTACGGGTGTCGCCTTATGCGACTAAGATGTTTACCCGTAAGCATTATGCAAGCGAAAGGCGGTCGTCTCCCATGCAGCAGAACGACGAGACACGTTTCGAGGACTTTGTCGGACTGATCAGCGGGCTCTACAAGGAGATTCAGCGCATTAAGACATCCGAGGGCGCAAGGCTGGGCCTCAAGGGCTCCGACGTTATGTGCCTTTACTATCTTGAGCGCAGCAAGGACGGCCTGACTGGCGCTGACCTGGCTCGCATGGCAGGCGTGACCCGCGCCGCCGTCTCGCGTACGCTCGCGCATCTGGAGGAGGGCGGCTACGTCGAGGTCGATGATTCGGGCGATGCCGCCGTTAAGTATCGTGCTCCGGTGCGCCTGACCGCTCTGGGCGGCGAGAGCATGAGCGAGGCGGACCGCATCATTCGCGAGGTGCTCGATACCACCGGTAAGGCTATGGGTGTGGAGCAGCGCGAGCAGATGTATGCGTCGCTACGCACGATTCTCAACACCCTGCGCGAGATCTAAGGCCGCCAAGGCATTTGCTTCCAATTTACAACTGCATAGTCCCGTTTGAGCGCGTATGCCGTGCCGGGGCATTGCTGTCAAAATTCCCTGCGCGGGACCTGCGCAAGAAAGGATTCGCTATGTCCGTCCGCATTATTACCGATTCCGCAAGCGATATGTCGCCGGTCGAGCACCCAGCACTGGCCGTTTTGCCGCTGTCCGTCACCTTTGGCACCGATGTGTACATGGATGGCATCGACATCGATCACCAGCGCTTTTACGAGATGCTCGTGGAGCGCGATGAGCTGCCCAAGACCGGCCAGGTCAACCCGTACGCGTTTTCGCAGGCGATTGCCAAGGTTCGTGAAGCCGGCGATGAGGCTGTGATTATTACCGTGGGCGCTAAGCTATCAGGCACCAATCAGAGTGCCCGTACCGCACTTGCCGAGGCGCCGGGCGGCGACGTGTACGTGGTGGATAGCAATAACGTCACTCTGGGCGAGCGTGTCCTGGTCGAGTATGCCCTGCGCCTGGTGAACGAGGGCCGTAGTGCGGCCCAGATCGCGGCGGCCGTTGAGGCCGTCCGTGACCGCGTGGTCGTCATCGGCCTGCTCGAGACGCTGGAGTACCTGGTGCGCGGCGGTCGTCTGTCTGCTGCGGCCGGCGCCGTGGGCACGCTGCTCAACGTAAAGCCTGTGGTGGCTGTCGAGGACGGTCTGATCGTGCAGCTGGGCAAGGCGCGCGGTTCCAAGAACGGCCGCAACCTGCTGAACCAAAAGGTCGAAAAGGCGGGCGGCATCGACTTTTCCATGCCGCTGGCGCTCGGCTATACGGGTCTTTCGGATGCGGTGCTCAAGAAGTATATCGAGGACAGCGCGGCACTTTGGGCTGGCCACACCGAGGGCGAGTTGCCCGTTCACACCATCGGCGCCACCATCGGTACCCACGTAGGCCCTGGCGCCGTAGCCGTAGCCTTCTTCCAGCCCGCCAACTAACCGACCTGCCATAAACCACCACAAAGGTGCCTGTCCCCTTTGCGGTGGTTTATGCTTTTCAGGGTGGAAGGGAGCGAGCAATGGCGTCTGAGGGCTTTTTTGAACGGGTGTACGAGGTGGTCGAGCAGATCCCCGAGGGGATGGTCGCCACGTATGGTCAGGTGGCGCTGCTTGCCGGTCGACCACGAAGTGCGCGGTATGTGGGGTATGCCCTGCATAGCAATCCGCGCCCCGGCGAGATTCCCTGTCACCGCGTGGTGTTTGCCGACGGGCGCATATGCGAGGGTTTTGCTTTTGGCGGTCCCGATGCTCAACGTGAGCTTTTGCTAGGGGAGGGTGTGGCGTTTAAGGACGACATGCACGTCGACCTGGCCGTCTGTCGTTGGCCTGCCGGACTCTAACAGCCCTGCCGTGGCCAGAACCACCACAAAGGTGCCTGTGAACTGCCTCCCATTTCTTGGACATCGGGAAATGGGAGGTTTTCCATGAGTAT
>CABVCF010000053.1 GCA_902496775.1 uncultured Collinsella sp. | reverse complement strand
TCGCCGCGGCGATCCGCACGATCTTATCGCCATCCATGGCAAGATCGGCGCGGCGAAGCCCCTGGGGCGTCACGAGCGCGCCGTTTTTGATGATGATCATAATTGCTCCTTATTGATTGATGCAGTTGGCCACGCGATCAAAATACGAGCAGGCGGCGATATGCTCCGCTATGCGTCGCTGTCCCTTGGCGGTGTCGACGTCCCACAGCTCGTAGGCACGCGCCTCGACCAGCACCACGTCGGTACGGCCCTTGAGGATCGAACCGCCGCCGTCCTTGCCCTCAAGACACATAAGTGCATCGAACAGTTCCGCCGGAAAGAGCACCGGGCTCGAAGGCTCACCGTTGCACGCAAGACGCACCGGATGCTTGCGGCCACGCTCGTCAAATGCACGAACCATGGCATCAAAAGAATCCGAACTCACGAGCGGCTGGTCGCCCGGCAAAAAGAGGCAACCTTTCCAGTTGCGTTCGACTCCCCACGAAAGGCCCGCACGGACGCTTTCGCTGCGCAGCTCGCCATCGTGCAGCACACACGGGCAATGCTTGTCCTCGCAAATCTGGGCGACCTCGGGCCAACGCGTCGAAACCACGACGTCAAAGCCCCGGGGAACCGAATCGATGGTCCGGGCAATCAGCGGCTCGCCATAGATATCGGCAAGCATCTTGTTAGAGCCAAACCGCTTGCCCTCGCCCGAGGCCATAATCACGCAACCGAGTTTCATCTCCGCAAACCTCCCCTGGCTGCCTTGGACACCATAGCTGCTATACCCACCATACCAAGCTCGCACTCCGTCGGAACAGGTATGCGCTCGTTTTTCCAGCGAACGCCCCTTGGCTCTCCATAGCACAAAGGAGGGCACCCCGCGACGCAGGGCACCCTCCTCAATGGTGCAGATATGCCTACTCAGCGTCGCCGGTAAACGTGGTACCGGTCTTGCCGGCAAGGCCATCGCGCGCCTTCTCGAGCAGCGTGATGAGCGCCGTGCGGCCCGGCTTGCTCTCGGCAAATGTCGAGGCTGCCTGGACCTTGGGCAGCATGGAGCCGCGACCGAACTCGTTGGCCTCGGACAGACGCTTTACGTCAGCCGCGGTCAGCGTGTCGAGCCACTGCTCGTGGTCGGTGCCAAAGCCAATGGCAACCTTCTCCACAGCCGTCAGGATAACCAGGGCATCGGCGTCGAGCTGCTCGGCAAGCTTCTCGGCCGCAAAGTCCTTATCGATGACGGCGGCAGCGCCCTTAAGGTGGTTGCCCTGGGCCTTGGTGACGGGAATGCCACCGCCGCCGCAGGAGATAACCACATGGTTGGACTCGACGAGCGACTTAATGGTGTCGAGCTCGACGATGTTCACGGGCTTGGGCGAGGCAACCACGCGACGGAAGCCCTGCTTCTCGTCGTGGATGAACTGATAGCCGCGATCGGCCTCCAGCTCCTTGGCCTCGGCCTCGCTCATCCACGGACCGATCGGCTTGACCGGGTCGGCAAAGGCCGGGTCGTCCGCCGCAACCTCGACCTGGGTGAGCACGGTCGCGACACCCTTGTCGATATTGCGGTCGAGCATTTCCTCGCGCAGGGCGTTTTGCAGGTCATAGCCAATGTAGCCCTGGCTCATGGCGCCGCAAACGGACAGCGGGCAGGGAATGTACTTCTGAGGATTAGAACGCGTGAGCTCGGCCATCGCGTTGGCGATCATGCCCACCTGGGGGCCGTTGCCATGCACGACGACGACCTCGTTGCCTTCCTCGATCAGGTCGACGATAGCCTTGGAAGTCGTCTTGACGGCCTCCATCTGCTCGGGAAGGTTGGCGCCGAGGGCGTTTCCGCCCAAGGCGACAACAATACGCTTAGCCATTTCTCAGCCCAGCTTTAGGCCTGGAACCAACGGGCGGTGTTGCGCTCGTCGAGGGCCTTGAGGGTAGCGGCGGGATCGGCAACCTTCTGCAGGAACATCATGGCTGCGATGGCGTACGGCTTGTAGCTGGCCTCCTTGTACATGCCCACGCGGTGCATGTCGAAGACGTCGGCGTTGACCTCGCCGTGCTCGCAGGAGACACCGGAGATGTCGGCGGGCAGCGGGTGCATAAAGATGGTGTCCTGGCCGTTGGCAGTCTTCTCCATGAGCTCGGTCGTGGAGCACCAGTCCTGATGGGTGGCGTTCTGGGCGAGCAGCTCCTTCTCGAGCGCTGCGATGCCGGCGTCGTCGCCCTCGGCGTACAGGTTGGTGCGCTTCTCCATGGCGGCAAACGGAGCCCAGCTCTTGGGGATCACGATGTCGGCGTCCTCGAAGGCCTCGGCCATGGTGTTGACCTGCTTAAAGGTGGTGCCGGACTCGGCGGCATAGGTCTTGGCGCGCTCGACGACCTCGGGCATGAGGTCGTAGCCCTCGGGGTGAGCCAGGGTGACGTCCATGCCAAAGCGGGGCAGTAGGCTGATCAGCGACTGCGGGCAGGACAGCGGCTTGCCGTAAGAGGGCGAATAGGCCCAGGTGACGGCAACCTTCTTGCCCTTGAGGTTCTCAAGACCGCCAAACTCGTTGATGAGGTAGAGCATGTCGGCAGAGGACTGCGTGGGGTGGTCGGAGTCGGACTGCAGGGAGATGAGCGTGGGACGGTGATCCAGAACGCCGTCCTCGTAAGCCTGCTGGACAGACTCGGAGACCTCGGCCATGTAGGCGTCGCCCTTGCCGATGTACATGTCGTCGCGGATGCCGATGACGTCGGCCATGAAGGAAATCATGGTAGCGGTCTCGCGGACGGTCTCGCCGTGAGCGATCTGGGACTTCTTCTCGTCCAGGTCCTGCAGCTCAAGGCCGAGCAGGTTGGCGGCCTTAGAGAAGGAGAAACGCGTACGGGTGGAGTTGTCGCGGAACAGGGAGACGGCCAGGCCCGAGTCGAAGATCTTGGACGAAACGTTGTTCTCACGCAGCTCGCGCAGGGCGTCGGCGACGATGTAGAGCGCCTTGAGCTCATCGGTGGTCTTGTCCCAGGTGTGCAGGAAGTCGCTGCCGTACATACCCTTAAAATCGAGGCCGTTCAGCTGCTCGACGAGCTCGGTAAACTTAGCGTCCATGGAAATGTCCTTTCTAAAGATGAAACGATCGCAATGAGTTAATGCGCCCCGGCATGCGCGTGTGGCTAGAACATACAGAGCGCTATGACGAGGACCCGCCACCGTTGAGGAAGCATGGGAGATAACGACCGCGGGCCCCAAGTCAACAGGGGGTGCCGGGGACACGAGCGGCCCCCGGCTCAACAGAATCGAGGAATGGGACTAATCGATCTTGTTGTTGGTCAGACCGGCGCGGAACACGGTGGCGTCGCCATCGGCCTTGCTCGGATCGTAGAGGTTCAGGGCAGCCACGTACATGGCGGCAGCGGTGACCAGGTCGTCCTTGTAGGTGACCTCGTTGGGAGCGTGAGCCTGAGACTCGGCACCCGGGCCAAAGCCCACGCAGGGGATGCCGTAGCGGCCCTGGATGGAGACGCAGTTCGTGGAGAAGGTCCACTTGTCGCACAGCGGACGACCGGTGCGCTTGTCCATGCTGGGCTCACAGCCGATGCGCTCGTCACCAAACATGGCCTTGTGGGCGTCGACGAGGGCCTTGACGTGCGGAGCGGTCTCCTTGTTGATCCACGTGGGGAAGTAAGCCTCGGTCTCGTAGACCTCGCCGGTCCAGGACGGACGGTCGTACATGTACATGGAGACCTTCACGTCGTCGCCGTACTTCTTGGCGGCCGGCAGGTTGCGGATCTCGTCCAGGCAGGACTCCCAGGTCTCGCCGGCGGTCATGCGACGGTCGATGGAGATGGCGCAGGAGTCAGCGACAGCGCAGCGGCTGGGGCTGGTGTAGAAGATCTGGCTGACGGTGCAGGTGCCGCGACCCAGGAAGCGGGCATCCTCGAAGTGCTCGGGATTGTACTTGGGGTCGAGCATCTTGACGAGACCCTTGATGTCGGTCGACTCGTCGCAGCCGTTGTTGTTGAGGGCGCGGACGTCGGCGATGATGTCGGCCATCTTGTAGATGGCGTTGTCGCCGCGGTCGGGAGCGGAGCCGTGGCAGGAGGTACCGTGAACGTCGACGCGGATCTCCATACGGCCGCGGTGACCGCGATAGATGCCGCCGTCGGTGGGCTCGGTGGAAATGACGAACTCGGGCTTAATGCCGTCCTTGTTGTAGATGTACTGCCAGCACATGCCGTCGCAGTCCTCTTCCTGGACGGTGCCGACGACCATGATCTTGTAGCCCTCGGGGATGAGGCCCATGTCCTTCATCATCTTGGCAGCGTAGGTAGCAGAAGCCATGCCGCCCTCCTGGTCGGAGCCGCCGCGGCCGTAGATGATCTCGTCGGTCTCGTAGCCCTCGTAGGGATCGGCATCCCAGTTCTCGATGTTGCCGATGCCGACGGTGTCGATGTGAGAGTCGATGGCGATGATCTTGTCGCCCTCGCCCATAAAGCCCATGACGTTGCCCAGGCCGTCGACCTTGACCTCGTCATAACCAAGGCTCTCCATCTCGGCCTTGATGCAAGCGACAACCTCACCCTCCTCGCAGGACTCAGAGGGATGGCTAATCATTGCGCGAAGAAAACGCGTCATATCAGCACGGTGGGACTCAGCAGCAGCCTTGATAGCGTCGAAATCGAGTTCTTTAGCCATTGTTCATAACCTTTCAAACGAAGGAATCTACCTGTGAGGTGGCGGAGCGATACCTATTTACTCCGCCCCAACGATTAGCAAGTGGGATATTCACCTTCCCAAACAATGCGGCGATACTGGTCGGGATCGGTGTCGCCCTCGGTGGAGAAGCAGAGCACGGAGCTCGTCTTGTCCAGGCCGATGAGTTCCTTGAGCTCGGCGTACTCGGGATCGAGCATGAGGGTCTCGACCAGGCCGGTGGTCACAGCGCCGGACTCGCCGGAGATGACGCGCGGGTCGCCCTTCTCGGGAGCGCCCAGGGTGCGCATGCCGCGAGCGGTGACCCAGTCGGGGCAGGACACGAAGGCGGTGGCGTGGTTGCGCAGGATATCCCAGCCCAGGATGTTGGGCTCACCGCAGCACAGACCGGCCATGATGGAGGGCATGTCGCCGTCCACGATGCGCGGGTCACCGTCGCCGGCGGCAGCGCCCTTGTACAGGCAGGCGGCAGGCGCGCACTCAACCACGACGAAGGTGGGCGGGTTATCGGGATACAGGTTGGTGAAGTAGCCCACCACGGCGCCGGCGAGCGAACCCACGCCAGCCTGGACAAACACGTGGGTCGGGCGGTTGATGGCCATCTCGCGCAGCTGCTCGGCAGCCTCGGAAGCCATGGTGCCGTAGCCCTCCATGATCCAAGACGGGATCTTCTCGTAGCCCTCCCAGGCGGTGTCCTGAACGATGACGCCGCGCTCGCAGGCGTCGGCCTCGGCGGCGGCCATGCGCACGCACTCGTCGTAGTTGACCTCTTCGATGGTCACCGTGGCGCCCTCGGCGGCGATGTTGTCGAAGCGGGGCTTGGTGGAACCCTTGGGCATGTGCACGACGGCCTTCTGACCCAGCTTGTTGGCAGCCCATGCCACGCCGCGGCCATGGTTGCCGTCGGTGGCGGTAAAGAAGGTGGCCTGGCCAAAGTCCTTGGCAAGCTGATCGGAAGTCAGGTAATCGAAGGTGCAGTCGGCAACGTCCTTGCCGGTCTCATCGGCAATGTAGTTGGCCATGGCAAACGAGCCGCCCAGAACCTTAAAGGCGTTGAGGCCAAAGCGATAGCTCTCGTCCTTAACGCACAGGTTGGACAGGCCCAGGCGCGCAGCCTGACCGTCCAGACGGGCAAGCGGAGTGACGGTATATTGAGGGAACGACTGGTGGAAGGCACGGGCCTTCTTCACGTGGTCGAGGCTCATGATTCCCAAGTGCTTGTCATCGCTCTTGGGCATCGTGTTGCCCGCCCACTGGATCTTATCGGCCATACGGTGAACTCCTTAAGTCCTCTCTTGCCGGCCCCCGCATACGCGTTTCAGCCCGATCCCATTCACACGGCTGAACTTTTATGTGGATGCCAAACAAAAAGTTTGTTAGTAATGTTCTATCACACTTTTTGATTGGCATACCTAACGAATTGTTTGTTGCCGTAATCGGTACTTTTTCGCCGCCGAACGGTCATGAATTGCCTTGTTGATGGATTTGTTTGCGGTCAAGTGTGGTTTATGGCAAAGTGTGCCCAAACTAATTTTTAGGAAGGCACCCATGACCCCCGCACAGATTGAGTTTTACAAGCGCCTAGCACACGGCCTGGCGCTCCAATTTGGCCCCAACTGCGAAGTCGTCGTCCACGATCTGGAGACCGAGGACGTGGACCACTCCATCGTAGTGATCGAAAACGGCCACGTCAGCGGGCGCAAACTGGGTGACGGCCCCAGCCATATTGTGTTTGAGTCCATGCACGAGGGCACCACCGACGTGCACGACCGCGAGCCATACCTCACCAAAACCACCGATGGCAAGCTGCTCAAGTCCTCTACCATCTTTATCCGCAACGACGAGGGCAAGCCCGTCGGCATTTTGGGCATCAACTTTGACATTACGCTTATGAAGGCTTTTGAGCGTTCGCTCGACGCCTTTACCGGCACCGGCGGCACGGGCTATACCGAGCCCGAGCCCATTACCAAGAACATCGGCGACCTACTCGAGGACCTGCTGCACGAGTGCGAGCAGTTTGTGGGCAAGCCCGCGGCACTCATGACCAAAGACGAGCGCATTCGTGCCATTGGCTACCTCGACCGTCGCGGTGCCTTCCTCATTTCCAAGTCGAGCGAGCGCGCCTGCGAGTTCTTTGGCATCTCCAAGTACAGCTTCTATAGCTACCTCAATGAGGCCAAGGCGGCGGCCGGCGACAAGTAGGCACTCGCCTGGATTGCCCCTCCCCTTTTGGGCGCGAGTTCTGGAAAGCACGAATCCAAGACCGAGCCGCTTGGGAAGTTCCATATAATCGATGTCATTAGTATTTCGAAAGGATGGGACAGAATGGCGTTGAGCAAGGCATCATGCACCGGTCGCGGATTGATTCCGGCAATTGGTGGACATGTGCACCGCATGTTCGATGAGGGTGAAGACGACCTGTTTTCGCTGAGCCTTGACGACGTGATGGATGATCGCCCGTGGACCGCCGACGAACTCATGGGCGGCGGGGCTCGCCCGTCAAACCCCAATCCCGCACTTGCGCCTAAGTCCGCACCTGCGCCGACTCCTGCGCAGTCGCCTGTTTCGGCGCCCGCGCCTACGCCCGCACCCACTTCGGCGCCCACGCCCGTTCCCCGCCCCGCAAGCGACCCGTCCGAGACGGCGGCATTTCTCGCTGCAGCGACGCAGGGCAAATCGGCCGACAGCACTGTTATGTACAGCGCCCAGCAGTTGCCTGTTCCTGCGGCACGCAAGCCTCCGGTCGCAAGGCTCGATGAGCCCGTTGCCCATCAAGTTGCCTACGATTCCTGGGCTGCAGCCGATCTGGATGAGACCTCTACCGGCATGCCGGCGCTCGATGTTCCAGTTAACCCGCTTTTTGCCGCCGACACGAGCGCCGCGGGCTATGAGGGCGGTGCGACATATTCCGATTATTCCGATGGCCATGCTGGCAACAGTCGCATCGAGACCGAGGACTATGGCACCGCGTCGAGCGATTATCTCGACGATCCGTACGCTGCCACGCCCGCACCGGAATATGACCCGGAGGCCGCGTCCGCGCCGGCGTATACCAAAAGCACGGGCGAAGAGCGCTTCGCCGATTATTACGCCGAGGAAAAGGCGCTGCGTTTCTCGGAATTTCCGCAGGCAGTCAAGGTTGCCTTTATCGCCATTATCATTGCCCTGCTCGGTGTCATTGCGTTTGAGGGATTCCAGCTGTTCCGCGGCCCCACCCAAGCGGAGTCGGAGACCCAGCAAAAAGAGGACGATAACCAGTACCTGGACATCAACACCCTCAAGGGCGACCCCAACGACGGGGACGACGAGTAGCGAGGGCTGAAGGCGGCCGCAGGATCCCGCATCCAGCACCGGCTTCTAAGTGCTGTTTTGTCATCCAGCTACACTTTTCCGAAGTTTTAAGGTGCCTATTTCGACACTTTTCCGTACTTTTACACGGCTGATTTCGACACTTTTCCGGATGAAAGCCGAATAATCACTTGGGAAACCAACGCCATCCGCGCGTCATTTCGCGGATGGCGCTTGATTTCTGTCCGTACACGTTGAGTCCGTACACGTTGATAGACTTCCTCTTGCCCGCAAGGAGCGGGCGCGTTTTATCCAGAGTCGGGGTAGAGAGTTGGCTCCACGATCCCGACGCCAACCGGCCAAGAGGCACGGTGGCCCTGCCAACACCGATGAAAGGAGTCCGTATGGACAATTTCTCTGTGCGCAGCGAGCGCAACTTCCACAATCTGGCAGCGAAGCCAAAACGAATGCATCTTCTGGACGGGCCGAGCGGCTATGCCTCGGCCATGGTCAAGAGCAGTCTCTCCCACCAGATGCGCTTTACCGTGCAGGTGCTCGAGGAAGAGCTCTGCGCTGCCGGCAATCCGCACGTTCTGCAGATTAAGTTGTTCGGAGACGACTTGCGTGAGCCGTCGAGTTGGAAGTTGTTTGCAGACGGCATGTGCGTCGCAGACGGCTCGGGTGACTTTGCCCGTGAGTGCTTCTACGAGGGAGCCGAGGTATTCCTGGACCTATGTCGCGATGCCGTCGAGACTGTCGAACTGCGCCAGTGGAGCCAGAGGGAGTATGAGCTGCTGAGCGCCGCGCGTGGGATTGCGATGGTGTAGGCAGACAGGCCAGACAGCTCGTCATACTGGTTGACGCTTCGATCCAAACAGCAGTGCGAAGTCGCGCTTACAGCCCTGCCATGCCAAACCGAATGGCGTTCTCAAAAGGCCTACCTCCCCTCCGCCTTCAGCTTCAGCAGCAGGTCGCCCAGCTCGGGGCACTTGCTGGAAAGGCGCGTCTGAGCTCGCTCGCCCATCCCCCACCGTTGGCGGACTTCTTGGGCGCGCGGACTCACGTGATAGTCCCCCTCCATCATCTGCTTGAGCAGCTTGGCGGTTACGCGCGCATCGGCTAAGGCGCTGTGGGCGTGACCCGTCGACTCGTCGAACTCGATGCCAAACCACGTCGCCGCGTCACTCAAAGAGACACACCCGTGGCTGCCCACGTCCATGATCGAGGTATAAAACGCCTGCAGGTCGGCCCAGCCGTAGGAAATGCGGAAAGGTCGATGCGCTTTGCCTGGCACTCGGTCAAAAGCTGTCGACGATCCGCTCCGCTCCAGCAAACTATCTGGGCGGAGTAGCGACCGATCCAATCGCTGAGCCTTTTGATCACCACACAGAGCGGATCGGCCATCGCGGTGTCCACGGCTGATATCCCCGTAAGCTCGCGGACAGGGAACGCAACGCCTTCGGTAAATTCCGTCTGCACAAACTGCGAGAGCTCGCCCATAACGTTGCCGTGATAGTCGAGCTTGACGGCGCCGACCTCGATAATCTCGTTGCGCAGCCCACGGCGCTGGCGCTGCTTTGGCACCGGCGCAAACTCAAAGTCCAGCACGATCTGGCGCGCAAAGTTCGTCGTGTCGATAGCCGAGATACCCGGCGTCTTTTCAGCTGACACGGTCATGGCCTTTCTCCGTCAACTGCCGCTTGCTACATAGGCGGCTACATTGCCGTAAGGATAGGCGCCCGTGCGGACACAAAAGCGAGGTGCAACGCCATGCGCCGGTCGCACGCCATGCAGACCGCCCCAAGAGAGTCGCCCGCTCTATTCAAATGCATGAAAAAGATTTAGGCCCGGTGACTTGAATCAGCGGTCATCCCGAGCCCATCAATATGCAGTGTACCTACAGAGGGCTGGTTAATCAAACGGGCTTTCGGTGACGAAGACCTGCGCGTCTATCCCCAATCGCCCAGCGTCGTCTTCTGCCGCCCTTACGAAAGGCTGCTATTCGAGGAAATCACGTTGCTGTTATTATCGAACATATATTCGTATTTATGACCGCGCTTTGATAGAATGGCAGTTGTTGACGGCAGTTCCATGTGCCGGGCAGCGCCCTCCATGCGACGGGAGGTGATGCCCATGACCGATCTGATTGATTTCGTGAAGCTCCTGACCGCTTTGGTCTCGCTCCTCACGGCGCTTATCGGACTTTCCGAGGCACTTAAGCAGCGTACGAAGCAAAAGAAGAGGGGTCGACGCCGTTAAGGCATTGACCCCTTGAACTAAGTAACGGCGCTGCCCAGCTATCACCCTTGGGCTGCCGTCGACTTTATTCTACCCACGGTTGCCAGGTTTAACAAATGAATTTTCAGTAATGGAGCCTCGGAGCCCGCTCGCTCAACCACCTGGCCATCGGATTAGCCGGATTCTGGGACACGCCTTCCGTCCCAGGCCTCTACCGGAAAATGCGTCCCACCCTGAGGCTCGATTCCGGGACACGGTTTCCGTTTGAAGCCCCGATGGGAAAGCGTGTCCCGTTCCGAGAGCTCATTCCGGGATGCAGTTTCCGCCAGAGATGCCACCGGGAAAGCGTATCCCGTTTTGGAGCCAAATTCCGGGTCGTAGTTTCCGCCTGAGGGCCGATCCGGAAACGGCATCCCATTCTGAAGCCGAAATCTGGAACGCACTTTCCGCCAAAGGTCGCAAAAGGAAAGCACATCCCATTCCCAGCATCAAATCAGGACGCGCTTCATTATCCCCGCTCACACATCTCGGCAAACGAGATCAGCTTGACGTCTCCCCTACTCTCCGCGGCATCCCGACATCCCTGCGTAAAGCCACTTTTTGAGAAAAGCGCATAGCCTTTTTGCTGCCGCCTAAAGAGCTCGCTTCGGTACACGAGCTTTTGCAGCACGTCTTCGCCCACCGGCTCATTGCGCCATTTGCACTCCGCAAACAGCGCAGTGCCCTCGCCATCGTCAACAATCAAGTCGATTTCTTCCTGCGTATGCGTGTGATTATCCGTCCCCCACCATCGCCCGACGCTCGCCGGAACCACATCGAGCTGGCCCGCGCGCGCGAGTTCGTACACGTATTGTCTGCATATAAGCTCAAAGACCGTACCCATGTAATCCGATACGTGCGGCTCAATGCGCTTATACGCCATCTCGGCCATATCGTTTTGAATCAGCCCAATGTTCTGCGGCACAAACTTGTACCAGAACCTAAACATCTGGTCGCTCAGCAGATACACGGCTCGCTTATTGCTCGTCTCGTTTAGGGGCAGCTCGCGCTCGACAATCCCAAGCGACGCCAGCTTATCCACATAGCTCTTTACGTTGCTCGCAGGGATTCCCGTAGAGCTCGCAATCTCCGAGATCCTCGAGCGCCCCTGAGCAATTGCTTGCACGATCGCATCATATTGCTCGGGATTGCGGCACTCTTGCAACAGCAGGTTACTCGGCTCCTCAAAGAGATAGCCCGTAGGAGTAAGAAAAAGACGTTTGATGTTGTCCTTGAGCGATGCGGTAGGATCGACTTTCTCGATATATGCAGGAATGCCGCCCGTCATGCCATAGCAAACCGCAGCGTTTTCGCGACCCATGCTCTGCCACAGGTCGAGGGTCGTCGTAAAATCGAGCGGCATGACCTTAAACTGGGCCGTACGCCTACCGTATAGCGGACTCTCGTAGCCCAGCACCTGCTCTTCCATAAACGAAAGCGACGACCCGCACAGGATAAGCATGAGCCTAGTCTCTTTGTACAAGTGATCAATCTTGTCTTGCAGCAACGAACTGATCTCGGGATTCGATTGGGCGAGATAGGGATACTCGTCAATCACGACAATCAAACGTTCCGTGCGAGCCATGGTGGCCAATGCATCGAACGCCTCGTCAAAGCTACGAAACGACACGCCTGCAGCACCAACCGAACCCGCGAGTATCGCTTGGCTAAAGCCATGCAGATTTGCCTCTGAATTGGTACGACGCGCTTGAAAATAAATAGCCTTTTTGCCTTGGATGAACTCTGTGATAAGACGCGTTTTGCCCACACGACGGCGGCCGTAAATCACAGGCATCTCAAAGGAGTCCGTGACATACAGTCGATTGAGCTCGGACATTTCCGCTGTTCTTCCGATAAACATAGGGCCATCCTTCCTTTACGTTATAGCTAGCTATATTATACCTTCATATAATATAGCTAGCTATAACGTAATCCGACAAGCGGCGCACGAAAAGGGGCGATACACCGCCGCACGTGGACCGTTCCGGAAAATGTATCCCGTTCTGAGCGCTCATTCCGGGATGCAATTTCCGGTTGAGGGCTGTTCCGGAAACGGCATCCCACTCTGGGGCCGAAATCTGGGACGCAGTTTCCGGTTAAGGGGCGTTCCGGAAAGCGCGTCCCATTCCGAACGTCAATTCCGGATCACTGTTTCCGCAGATACAAGACGACGATCCGCAGCCCTTATCACATGCCTTCAAACATGCAATCCAGAAACACAAAACAGCAGATAGATTGCTCTTTTTCAAAAAAGTACACGTCCCAAAACTTACCAAGACTTCATATCTAGCTACCGTTCAAGGTCGCCGATTACCGCCCACCGATTCGGATGTAAAAATGTCGCCGAAAACAGGCCATCTACCTGCATGGTTAGATTTTGGTCAGCTGAGCGGCAAGTTCCAGCTGATACGTTTTTGCTACCCAAAAGGAGGCGGTAGCTCATGACCCATTGCAATGACCAACTCATCGACCAGCTGTTGAACCAAGCCGAACAAGAGGGGCGCTGTCTGATTCCCCCGAGCACGGCGATCCGAAAAGCGCTCCTTCGGCGCACCGGCGACATGGTCGTCTCGCCCATGCCGGGACTGTTCGCGCGTAAAATGCGCTGGGATGAACTCAACCGGGCGCAGCGTCATTGCGAGATTATTCGCGCCCTTGCGATCATCCACCCCGATTGGACGTTCTGCTCGTTTTCGGCCGCCTGCCTGCTGGGGCTCGAGGTCTCGTGGCGACATCTGAATGTCGTGCATGTCTGCAGCTCGACAAAGCCGTCGGCTCGCCCGGGCGCACATATTCAGCGGCATCAGATCGAGCCGGCCGGAGCAATCCGTCTATCCGGCATATCGGTAACGCCGCCCATCCAAACGGCCACAGATTGCCTGCTGCAAACTGGTTTTGCCGACGGCATGCCCATTGCCGATTCGGCGATCTCAAAGCTCGGCCTTGCGCGGGAACAGCTGATGGAGGCCGTCGAGCAACGAGCGACTGCCCGCAATGGTCGCGCGATTCGCACCGCCCTCACAACGCTTCGATATGCCGACGCCCGCGCCGAGAGCGGCGGGG
>CABVCF010000052.1 GCA_902496775.1 uncultured Collinsella sp. | reverse complement strand
CATTCAAAAGGCAAGGCATGACCAGAAGGTCTATGCCTTGCCTTTTTCATGCCAACTTGTTCGCTCTGGACGTCGCTCGCTGTCCGTCCTCTACCTGCGGCGTTGCCTCGCTCCGGCGGTAGTCATTGGGGACGTTCTTGTTTGACTAGTCGTTTAAGAACGTCCCCAATGACTACCTTGCACTAAATCTGCCAGCCCTCGCCCGGCTCGTCCTTTACTTTACCGAGATAAAGTGAACGTGTAGATTCGCAACCCACTCGCAACCGTTCTATGGCACGATATTGAACGAATGTATGCTATGCGCCCGAGCCTTTCGGGCAGAGTGGGAGACAGTATGGTTAAGCTGTACGAGGACGGCATCTACCTGCGCGGCGGCAGCGAGATTGTGCCTGCGGCCGAGGCTGCCGAGCACGGTATTACGCAGACACCCGAGGATGCCAAGCGTGGCACCATCGCGTATTCGATCCTCCAGGCACACAATACGTCCGGAGATTCCGAGGCGCTCAAGATTCGCTTCGATGCCATGGCGAGCCACGACATCACCTTTGTTGGCATCATCCAGACGGCGCGCGCCTCGGGCATGGAACAGTTCCCGCTGCCCTACGTGCTCACCAACTGCCATAACTCGCTGTGCGCCGTGGGCGGCACCATCAACGAGGACGACCACGTCTTTGGCCTTTCCGCGGCCAAGAAGTACGGCGGCATCTTCGTCCCGCCGCACATCGCCGTCATCCACTCCTTTATGCGTGAGAACTTCGCCGGTTGCGGCAAGATGATCTTGGGCTCCGACTCGCACACCCGCTACGGCGCCCTGGGCACCATGGCCGTGGGCGAGGGCGGCGGCGAGCTGGCAAAGCAGCTGCTGCGTGACACCTACGATGTTGCCTATCCCGGCGTTGTCGCCATCTATCTCACGGGCGCCCCGCGCCCCGGCGTCGGTCCGCACGATGTGGCGCTCGCCATCATCCGCGCCGTCTTTGCCAAGGGCTACGTTAAGAACAAGGTCATGGAGTTTGTGGGCCCCGGCATCGCGAGCATGACGACCGACTACCGTAACGGCGTCGACGTCATGACCACCGAGACCACCTGTCTGTCGAGCATCTGGGCCACCGACGAGGACACGCACGCGTTTTTGACCATGCACGGCCGCGGCGACGACTACCGCGAGCTCAAGCCCGCCGATGTCGCCTACTACGACGGTTGCGTCGAGGTCGATCTGTCGAGCATCAAGCCCATGATCGCGCTGCCGTTCCATCCTTCCAACGGCTTCGAGATTGACGAGCTCAGCGAAAACCTCGAGGACATCCTTCACGAGGTGGAGCTCGAGGCCGCCAAGATCGGCGAGGGCAAGACGCACTTTAGCCTGCTCGACAAGATCGTCGACGGCAAACTGCACGTGCAGCAGGGCGTTATCGCCGGCTGCTCGGGCGGCAACTACGACTCCGTGGTCCAGGCTGCCCGCGTGCTCAAGGGCGCCAACACCGGCTGCGGCGAGTTCTCGCTGTCGGTCTACCCCACGAGCCAGCCCGTGGCACTCGAGCTTACACGCCGCGGCTATATCTACGACCTTATGGAGGCCGGCGCGATCGTGCGCACGGCATTCTGCGGCCCGTGCTTCGGCGCCGGCGACACACCCGCCAACAACGGCCTGTCCATCCGCCACACCACGCGCAACTTCCCCAACCGCGAGGGTTCCAAGCCGGGCAATGGCCAGCTGAGCGCCGTGGCCCTGATGGACGCTCGCTCCATTGCGGCGACGGCTGCCAACGGCGGCGTCCTGACGCCGGCGACCGATCTGCCCGAGGAGACTTGGGACGAGGCCTGCGAGTACACCTTTGACGACGCGCCGTACAAAAAGCGCGTGTACTGGGGCTTTGGCAAGGCGGAGCCTGCCGACGAGCTGGTCGAAGGCCCCAACATCAAGCCGTGGCCCGCGATGGAACCTCTCAGCGACGATATCCTGCTCAAGGTGTGCTCCAAGATCATGGACCCGGTCACCACGACTGACGAGCTCATTCCCTCGGGTGAGACGAGCTCCTTCCGCTCCAACCCGCTGGGCCTGGCCGAGTTTACGCTCAGCCGTCGCGACCCGGCCTACGTGGGTCGTTCCAAGGAGGTCGACGCCGTGGAGAAGCGCCGCGTTGCCGGCGAGGCCGCAGGCAACCTGGCGGCACTCGATGTCGAGCTTGCGGGCGTGTTTGAGGCGCTGGCCGGCGCGGGCGTCGCGGCAGATGCCAAGGCGACCGAGTACGGCTCCATGCTCTATGCCAAGAAGCCCGGTGACGGTTCTGCCCGCGAGCAGGCTGCGAGCTGCCAGCGCGTAATTGGCGGTCTGGCCAACATCGTCCACGAGTACGCCACCAAGCGCTATCGCTCCAACGTGATGAACTGGGGCATGGTGCCCTTCCAGATGGAGGCCGAGCCTAACTTTGAGGTGGGCGACTACGTCTTTGTGCCGGGTATCCGCGCCGCGCTCGATGGCGACCTAAAGGGCATCGCCGCCTACGTGGTGCGCGCCGACGGCACGGTCGAGCAGATTGAGCTCTACATTGCCGACATGACGGCAGAGGAGCGTGCCATCGTCAAGGCCGGCTGCCTGATCAACTACAACAAGTTCAAGGCCGCTGCCGAGTAACGTTGCTGTACGCCCCGGACTCACCTTTCCCTCGTGCTCACGCGCTTCGCGAGGGTCGCCCGAGGGAAAGGTGTGTCCGGGGCTACCGCGACGTTCTCGTTGGGTCTTGAGGGACGCCAAAAATAGACCTGCTTGATGCCGCCTCTTTTTATTGGGGCGGCTTCTTTTTGTCGAAAACCACCACAAAGGTGCCTGTCCCCTTTGTGGTGGTCCGCGGTTTGTCTCGTTCTGTAACAGGTAGACCCTTATTTGCCGAGTAGTTGTTACAGATCTAGATAAACGGGCACCGCTGAACAATTCATCTCGATCCGTAACATCTGGACCCAAAAACGGCCGCTAGATGTTATGGATTGAGATGGTGAACGCCGGGGCCGAAGATCACCACAAAGGTGCCTGTCCCCTTTGTGGTGGTGGGGGGCGAGCTCGATGTTGCCGTGCTCGTTGAACGACATTCTAATGAGCGTCCCTACAGGATTTCATCCGGGCTGGCGGGTTTGGTTGTTTTGGGGATGCCGAGTTTGGATGACGCGAAATCGTCAACATTGTCCTTAATTCCGTCTTTGGTGTAGACAGTGACCATATAGGTGCTGTGTCCGAATTCGCCCTTGTCGCGTGTTGCCCAGGCATCCCAGTAGGCGGCCCCGTTTCGCCCTTTGATTTTTCCGACACGGCGGAGTTCTGTTCGCTTTAATTTCCGGTTGCTATAGATGGTTCGACCGGCTTCCGCGGTGAGCCCGCACTGTCCAAGCAGCTTGTCGAGGACTTGGTTCATGTGGCGCTCATCGGTGTTTGGTGCGTAGTCGTAGGCGAGGGTGATGGAGTCGAGTGGCTGGTCGTCGATCAGATAGTTTAGCGCCTGAGGTTCAAGGCAGAAATAGGGGGAGCATCCGTCGACCTTGCCGAGCAACGGTAACTTGGACTGCCAACTTCCGGTGGGAATTCCATCTTCGTAGAACACGCCACGGCAGACAAAGGAGAGCGAGGTGGCACGCGAGCCGGCGTCGATCATCCCGCAAAGATCGAAGGGCGAGGCGATACCAAAAGAAAAGGGCGTGATGACGATAAGGAAGAGCATCACGATGGGTATGGCGAGAATGGCGATGACGTTGCGGCCGGTGGAATGAGACGGCTTCATATGCGCTCCTCGAGACAAAGATCTGTTGAGGATAGGCAGAAATGGATATGTTCAGAGAACAATTCAAGTTTAATCTCATGGCGCGAGATGGTCGACCGTTAGCGTCGAAAACCACCACAAAGGTGCCTGTCCCCTTTGTGGTGGTGAGGAGCGCGCGGCTTCTTTTGGTAATAGTGTTAGCTGGCGGTATCATTAGTGCAGGTGGCGAAGGTTTGCATTGTGGGGTGTTTTGCCGTGAGCCGTTCTGCCCGTATTGGATTGATTGTCTTGGCGCTTGCGATCGCTGTGGTTGGCGCGGGCGCTGTCGGTATGGCATTTCTACCTGCTGCGGTGACGGAGCCGTTGGTCAAGCCTGTGGCTCAATCTGTCGAACTTCTGACCGGCGACGACAAGCCCGAGACCATTACCGTTGATTTTGATGAGCAGCCGGCTGTGCTGGGTATTAGCAATTATCCGAGTATTCAGCTTGGGGCCATGCGCTATACCACGGATACAAGCCTGATCGATAGGGCGTCCGAGCTACTCAAGGGCAAAACATTTAAGCGTTGGTACGGATATGCGTCCTATCGGGCAAAAGCGAACGACATGGTTGGCGGATGCCACTCTTCCATCGAGCTGGACACTGCAAACGGCGCAAAGTTATGTGATGTCTCGTACGATCCGGGTTACGAGGGCAATGAGGGTCCGGGTATTTACATCATGGCCGGCGATGCAGCCTATGTCATGGAGGGCGACCAGGCCGAGCTCAACGATTTTATGGGTCAGTGTATCCAAGATGCCTATGAACAGACCTGCTTGCCCGACCCGCAGACTGCACGCGATAGTGGGTCTGCCCGTATATGGCTCTTCGAGGATGAGATGCCCTGGAGCGGCGAATCGGGAAGCACGGGTTCGGCAAGTAAATAGAGACTGCAACCACCACAAAGGTACCCGTCCCCTTTGTAGTAGTTCTCGGTTTGTCTCGATCTGTAACATCTTGGCCGCTAAAAGTGGGCCTGGTGTTACAGATTTAGATTTTCGATTCGGGTGTCTTCTGTTTGTCTCAATCTGTAACAGATAGGGCCCTATTTGCCGAGTAGTTGTTACAGATTTAGATAAACGGGCGCCGCTGAGCATTTCATCTCGATCTGTAACATCTAGGATCAAAAATGGCTGCTAGATGTTACAGATCGAGACGGTAGTGCGCCTGGGCAGCGGCGGGCTGACATCTCAGTACCCTATCTCTTAATCACTCAGAAAATCTTATATATAGAGACTTAGATTTGTGTATAAGATCGCGCAAAGCTGGCAACAATACTTCTCGAACAACGTGAAGCCGCCCCGTAGGGCGGCCGCCCCAAGAGAGGTGATTCCATGAGAATCGATAAGCTAGCAATGACGTCGCGCGAGGCGCTGCAGACCGCCATGAGCACGGCTGCCGACGCGCAGGCCGGCGCGGTAGAGCCGATTCACCTGCTGTCCGCCCTGCTCGGTGCCGGCGAGCGCAATATCTCCGTGATCATAGAGCGCATCGGCGCTGACCCGGCTCAGCTCGCACGCTCCACGCAAGATGCCATCGACCACGCGCCCAAGGTTTCGGGCGAGGGCCAGCAGATGGGCCTGTCCAACGAGCTCGTCCGCGTCATCGAAAAGGCCGAGAAGAAGGCCACCAAGATGGGCGACAGCTTTGTGGTGACCGAGCATCTGCTGATGGCACTTGCCGAGGACAAGGGCGAGGCCGGCCGCGTTCTGCGCGACGCAGGCGTCACCAAGGAGCGCATCGAGCAAGTCTACGAGGAGCTGCGCGGCGATGACCGCGTGACGTCCGCCGAGGACAAGACGCAGTTTGAGGCGCTGGAGCAGTACGGTCGCAACATCTGCGACCTCGCCCGCGCCGGCAAGCTCGACCCGGTCATCGGCCGTACCGATGAGATTCGCCGCACCATCCAGGTCCTGTCCCGTCGTACCAAGAACAACCCCGTGCTCATCGGTGAGCCGGGCGTCGGCAAGACGGCCATCGTCGAGGGCATCGCCCAGCGTATCGTGGCTGGCGACGTGCCGAGCACGCTGCGCGACCGCGACCTCATCGAGCTCGACATGAGCGCGCTGGTCGCCGGCGCCAAGTACCGCGGCGAGTTCGAGGACCGCTTGAAGGCCGTGCTCAAGGAGGTACAGAAGTCCGAGGGCAAGGTCATCTTGTTCATCGATGAGCTCCACACCATCGTGGGCGCGGGTGCCACCGAGGGCTCCATGGACGCCGGCAACATCCTGAAGCCGGCGCTTGCCCGTGGCGACCTGCACGCGATCGGCGCGACCACGCTTGACGAGTACCGCAAGTACATCGAGAAGGACGCGGCGCTCGCGCGTCGTTTCCAGACTGTGATGGTCTCCGAGCCTACCGTCGAGGACACCATCTCGATCCTGCGTGGCCTCAAGGAGAAGTACGAGATTTTCCACGGCGTGCATATCACCGATAGCGCGCTCGTGGCAGCTGCCGACCTCTCCGATCGCTACATCGCCGACCGCTTCCTGCCCGACAAGGCCATCGACCTGGTCGATGAGGCGGCAAGCCGCCTGCGCATGGAGCTCGACAGCATGCCGGTCGAGATTGACGCCACCACGCGTCAGCTCACCCAGCTGCAGATCGAGGAGCAGGCGCTCATGAAGGAGACCGACGACGCCTCCAAGGAGCGTCTGGAGGCCCTGCGCCAGGAGATTGCCGAGGTCCAGGAAAAGCTCAACGTGCAAAAGGCCGGCTGGCTCAACCAAAAGAACGCCATCGACCACGTGCAGGAGCTCAAGGGGCAGCTTGACGAGGCCAAGAGCGAAGAGGAGCGCGCGACGCGCAACGGCGACCTGGGCCGTGCGTCCGAGCTGCGCTTCTCCGTGATTCCGGGCCTGCAGCAGCAGATTCAGGATTCCGAGGTCGCGCTCGAGGCACAAAAGCAGCAGGACGGCGAGGGCCTCAACGAACAGGTGACCTCCGATGAGATCGCCGAGGTCGTGAGCGCCTGGACCGGCGTGCCTGTGTCCAAGATGATGCAGGGCGAGCTCGACAAGCTGAAGGGCTTGGAGGGTGAGCTGCATAAGCGCGTCATCGGCCAGGATGAGGCGGTCTCCGCTGTGGCCGCGGCCGTGCGCCGCAGCCGTGCGGGTCTCTCCGACCCGGACAAGCCCATCGGCAGCTTCTTCTTCCTGGGCCCCACCGGCGTGGGCAAGACCGAGCTCGCCAAGGCGCTTGCCGAGTGCCTGTTCGACGACGAGCGCGCACTCGTGCGTATCGACATGTCCGAGTACATGGAGAAGTTCAGCGTCCAGCGTCTGATTGGTGCGCCCCCGGGATACGTGGGTTACGACGAGGGCGGCCAGCTCACCGAGGCCGTGCGTCGTCGTCCGTACTCCGTGATCTTGCTCGACGAGATGGAGAAGGCTCATCCGGATGTCTTCAACGTGCTACTGCAGGTGCTCGACGACGGCCGTCTGACCGATGGCCAGGGTCGCCAGGTGTCCTTCAAGAACACGATTATCATCATGACGTCTAACGTGGGCTCCAAGGCCATCGCCGATCTGTCCGGCAAGGACGAGGAGGAGATGCGCCATCAGGTCGACGCCGCCATGGCTCAGACCTTCCGCCCCGAGTTCCTCAACCGTATCGACGATATCGTGGTGTTCCATCCGCTCGGCATGGCGCAGATCGAGAAGATCGTCGACATCCAGCTTGCCGACGTCCGCGCACGCCTGGCCAAGGAGCGCATGACGCTTGCCATCACCCCGGCGGCCAAGCAGATGCTCGCCGTGGGCGGCCTGGACCCCGTGTTCGGTGCCCGTCCGCTCAAGCGCCTGGTCCAGCGCGAGGTCGTGGACGCCATCGCCGCCGCCATCATCGACGGCACGGTGCGCGAGGGCGATCAGGTGACGGTCGATGTCGACAAGGACGGCGGCTTTACCGTCGTGTGCGACAACACGCCGGCGGCCACCTACGAGGTTCCCGACGCCGAGTAGATTTTGGGCCATGCCTTAAAATCTGTCAGTCGTCTCTAAACGCCAAGGGCGGCGGATCCAATTGGGTCCGCCGCCCTTTTTCGTGCGACAATCGATGATGTTGAACACGATTGCATGGCAAGGAGATATGCAGATGAAAGACGAGATCAAGACAAGCGCGCCGGCGACCGATGCCGCACCCGCCGCACCCAAGCCTGCACCTAAGCCGGCGCCCAAGCCGCGCGACCCCTACATCCGTGCCGAGAACGAGGACGACGACGGCTACGATCCCTACAGCGATCGCCGCCCCGAGCGCGAGCCGATGTTCGAAGCCGACCCCTGGCGCTGAGTGCCATCCCAAAAAGTTTCCAATAAGTTGCGGTGAAATAGGGACTGTTTTGCGGTTTGAACAGCAAAAACAGTCCCTATTTCACCGCAACTGCGTTAGGGATTTTTCTACAGGGGGAGGGTAGTCATAAAAGCCCCGTCCCAAATTGACTGCTCGGGGAGTCGCATTCGAGCTCGGTTGTCCTCTTAGCCACTCGATATCCTTCGGAGCAATAACGGTGATAAAACTTGCTTAAGTGTTAATCAAGCTACACACAATCTTGCTCTCTAATTAATCAAGAATCAGTATAATTTTGATTAGCTAGAGAGCAAGATTGGAGGATCATGGCATTCAACGACTTGATCGCCCAGAAAATAAAGGACTTTGAACAGCAGGGGGTTCCGCAGGTCTTTGAGCGAGACCTTGATCTAGGAAACCCACAGGAGCCAAAGCGCGACAACATCGTAAATGTGATTGTGGGGGCCCGCCGTTGTGGAAAGACGTATCGCCTGTATCAGGAGATGCAGCGGCTTCAGGGCCGGGGCGTCGAGCTTGACCGGATGCTTTACTTTAATTTTGAGGACGAGCGCTTGCGCCCGTATGAGTCATCGCTGCTGGCGGACGTGCTCGACACGTTCTATGCGCTGTATCCTGCTGCTCGAACCGAGGGCGCTTACATTTTCTTTGACGAGATCCAGGAAATTCCCGAATGGGGTGCGTTTCTGCGGCGTGTAGTCGATACGGAGAAAGCGACCGTCTATGTGACGGGATCTTCTTCTAAGATGCTGTCCTCAGAGCTTAAGAGCGAGTTCAGGGGTCGTTCTCTTATACGGGAGCTTTTTCCGTTGAGTTTTTCGGAATACGTTCGGTATAAGACGGGGAGCGTTTTCGAGCCAGATGCGACCTTTTCCCCAAGCGATGCAGCGCTGCTTCGACATCATCTGATCGGATATCTTGAACAAGGGGGATTCATCGCGACGCTTAAGCAGACGCCCGCAGACGCGATTCAGCTGCTACAGGAATATGCTTCGCGAACGGTCGCTATGGACGTCATTGAGCGTTACGACGTCAAGAACCCTCGCTTGGCATCGCTGTTCTTGACGCGGTGTATGGCGTCTTCGGGACGAGAGCTGTCAGTGAACAAAGTGTACAACGAGTTCAAGAGCAGACAGATACCCGTCAGTCGTAATTCGCTCAGCGATTTACTTGAGTATTATGAGGATGCCTACCTGTTATTTTCTGTGCCGGAGTTCACGCGTTCATTGGCAAATAACATGCGGTCTGCGTCTAAGGTCTACGCTGTCGACCCTGCGATGTTTGGAGCATTCTCTCCCGCATCAGCATTGGATCAGGGCCAGAGGCTCGAGACCGCAGTGTTCAATGCGCTAAGAAGAAGGACTCCCGCGGTGAGGACCGGCTCGGTCTGCCGCCTGCTGATCAAAGAGAAGAGCAAAAGCCATGAGGTGGACTTTGTGGCTGGGGACGCACTTCTCATGCGGGCTTATAGCCTGATTCAGGTGAGTGTGGATATGGCAAGTGAGAAAACGCGCGAGCGCGAAATTGCCGCGCTTGATGCCTCGATGGCCCAGTTCGATCTTGGCGAGTCGACAATCGTTACCATGGATGAGCAGGCCGATATTCCATGCGAGCACGGTGCGGTACACGTTGTGCCCGCATGGAAGTGGCTCCTTGCCTAATCATCTACGGATCTGTGGGGCCAGGACCTCCTGGCCCCTTCATCACGGTTGGGGAGCACCATGATGCGCCCGGCTAGTCCTGGGCTTTGATGCTCGGCATCAGAATCTGGGCGAGGTAGTCGCATTCGAGCTTGGTGGCAGCGTCGGCCTTGCCGTCTTTACCGATCAGGTCGTTTTTGATCTGGCTGTATGTGTAGCGGTTGCCGGTCGTGAGCTCGACAAGCTCAATCGCCGTATCCATGGGGTAGGTCGACACAGGGTCCTGCGTGCGTCCATTAACGGTTTGCGGAATCACGTACGGATAGACAGGACCGCTCGCATAGACGGTGTAGCCGTTACCTAGGCTGACCGTGCCCAAAACCGTATCGCCGTCGTCGGGCGTAAAGGTCTCGCCGTCGCGCACCGCGACGAGCGTCACGAGCGGTGTGTTGGTGTCGCCGTCCAGATAAATGCACAGCGTACTGCCGTTTTGCCAGGTGGCGACCTTGCCATACCACTCAACCGGAATATCGAGCTGATACAGGTCCGTCGCCTTGTGTCGAGCGTCGGCATCGCGGGCGGACTGTGCCTCGCTTGCGCTTACGGCGTTGACGGCGGCATCGCGGCGCGTAATTGCCGCCTGCTGGAGTATCTTTGCCGCGGCGGCAGAGCTCGCGCCGCCTTCCTCGGCATACTTGGCGGCGGCATCGATCTGGTCGTCAGTCACCGTGTCGGCCGAAGGCACCTTGAGCTTAAAGGTGGCCTGGGCACTCAAATCCTGTCCATCGCTCTTAATGGTGACCTGCGCCTTGGTGGCTGGGACGGTGTAGATGGTGCCGTCTTCCGCGATGGGGGATCCAGCAATGGAGAGCGTGTAATCGCCGGGCAGCAACTTAATGCCGCGACCATGCTCGTCAACGTAGAGCGTTTCGCTCACGGAAGAACCGTCGGAATCCTGCCCGCTCACCTGTACGGGAATCTTGGAGCCAGTTGAGCAGTCGAGGCCCGCGGCATGCACGCCAATCTGCACCGACATCATCGTGTGCGCGCTGGCGGCGACAGCGGCGGCCTGCTCTTGCTGATATCCGTTCCAGGCAGCATAGCCTGCGCCGCCGGCGACGAGCGCGACGGCCACAACGCCGGCAACCATCAGGTTGCGGCGCTTGGGCGGCATCTTACGATGACGAACCTCGGCTTCGCGTGCCGAAGGAACGGACGGTAGGGGAATATCGCCCATGGCGATGGTCTCGTCCACGGCAGGCGCAGAGCCCAGACCGGGGAGCTCGCGGGTCAGCGAATCTTCGGCCGGCAAGCTGTCGAGCAAGATGGTTTCCTCGCTCGTGTCGGATTCGGGCTGGTCGTCGGCCTTGCACCCGGATTCCTCGTGCCCCGCCTCGTCTTCGGTGGGCGCGGCGCCATCGTCTTCCGCATCCTTATCATCGGGCTGTACCTCGATTTCCGGCTCATCCCGCACATCAACGCTCGAATCGTCAAACGCAATCTCGGCCAGTGCGATCTGGTCTAGGCTCTCCAGGGCCTCGGCACACGCTTCTGCATCTTGGGCCGCATCCTCTTGGCCCATCGTCTCATCTTTCATATATCCCCCAAGCTCAATATCGGGACAACACTGTACCCAAAAACGGGACCCCATAGAGCCGCCGCATGATTTGAAATCCGATTTTATATATGCGCATGTTTTTGAATGAAGTACAACAACAAAAAGCCCCGGAAAGCGGGCGAATCGCTTTCCGGGGCTGCGCATGACGCGCGATTGCGGCGTCGGCTAAGTTTGCCTACATCCAAATGTGGACGGAATAAACACGTTACTCGGCGTGCGCGTAATCAACCTTGGCGCGGCGAGCGGTGGCCTTCTCCCAATCGCTGGTGCCCTCAAAGACATCCTGCTTGTAGGGATTGCGGCCGAGCTTCTTGGCACGGTAGGCGACGTAGATGATCGCAGCGATGTTGGCGATCAGCGCGGCGACCGAGACCGCGGTAGCGGCGCCGGGGTCGAGCGTGGAGTGCGTCACAAAGATGGACTCCTCCTGGAAGTACGGGAACACCTGGGCAAACATGCACCAAATGGCCAGCGTAAAGGCGCGGTTCTGGATCCAGCCGCCCTTGTTCCAGATAAAGGCGGCGACGGTGGGCGCCAGCAGCAGCGCAAAGCCGCAGAACCAGGAGTGGGTGGGCAGGCAGTTGTAGGTGTAGCAGAAGTTCCAGATATCGTAGGCGATGATGTAGACCCAAGTCATGTCGGGCCACAACATGTCGGTCTGATCCTCGGAGGCGTAGACGCTCCACCAACCGGTCATGCAGAAGATGTTGATGAGACCGGCGATGCCGTTGAACACGTTGTTCCAGCCGGCAAGCTGCGTGGCACCCTCGGAGGTGACCCAGGTGGATTGGCCCAGGACAAAGAAGTGATAGGCGCTCTCGAAGTCGGACACGACGGCGATCATGATGTTGATGGCGACGATCACAAACGGCCATGCGCGGAACCAATGCGCCTTGCCGATCTTTCCCCACTGGTACTTAATGGCAATGAAGCTCCAGCAACCGGCGAGCGCCGCGTATACCTTGGCGTAGTGGAACCAGCTGTTCTGGTACACATGGGTGGGGTTGGTGAGCGCCCACTCGGCGCCCTGTGAGACGCCGATGGCGATGGCGACGCAGTAGATGGTCATGGCCAGCGGAGCCACGCCAAAGATGATTGCCGCGCCCAGCTTGGTGCGGCGGCCGACTTCGTTGAGCACGATCAGGCCAATAAAGACCATGGCCCAGCCGGCCCAGTGGATAAGGGTATCGCTACCCCAAACATCGAACAGCATGCTGCTCTCCTTTCACACGCCCGCGGCCCCTCTTCTGATCGCGGGCAGTTTGGCCAAATGTCGTCAGTTCTGGGGCTTGCGCTCCGGATACTTGGCGGTATAGCCCTCGATGTGGAGTGTCGAGGCGATGATTTCCTTGACCGTTTCGTCGGGCACATCGGGGTGCGTGCGGATATACATCAAAAGGCCCATGATGAGGGTGTAGAACGTCTCGTAGACATGGTCGATGCGTAGCTCATGATGGGCGACAAAATCCACCACGGTGGTGTCGCAGATATACTGCGCCACGCGCTGAACCACGTTGTGCAAAAAGCCGCCGTAGAGCGCGCCGCTGCTGGAGGTCAGGGTACTCGGCAGCTCGTGGCCGCTGGCGACCAGGCGCTTAAAGAGCGGGGCGACGGTGTCGAGCGCGCCCTCAATATCACCGACGATGCGGTTGGCATTCCACTGCTCGAGCTCGGAGATAAAACCGTCGATTGCCTCGTCCATAACAGCGGTGACGGCGGCGTCCATGTCGGCGAAGTAGTGGTAGAACAGCGAGCGCGTGCAGCCGGCTCGCTTGGTCACGGCCGATACCGATAGGTGGGACACGCCCAGCTCGGAGCTTACGGTGCGCACGGCATCGAGGATCTCGCGACGGCGTTCGTCGCCCGTCAGGCGCTTTGCTGCGCTATCGGATGCGGGGACGGCATTGACCACAGAGGTATCTGCTGTGTTGTTGCCCATGCGTTTGCCGCCTTTCATCCTCTTTTGCCTGACCGTTCGCCTAACAGTCTTGAATATTGTTGACGGTTCGTCAATACTATTTTTGACACAATGTCAACAATGGCGGGTGAACGGCATGGGGGCATGTCCGGCCTGCAAAAAAGAGGGGTGCCGCGGTCTCGCCGGGCTGTGGCAAGAGAAGGGACAACCATGATTCTCAACGGA
>CABVCF010000051.1 GCA_902496775.1 uncultured Collinsella sp. | reverse complement strand
TCATAGCTTAAAGGGCCCCGCTGCCGTTACGGTAGCGGGGCCCTTTTGTTTTGAATGATGGTTTGGACTGCAGGGTAATGCTGCCGAGTAGGTGGTTGCGGCGCCCTATTCGCTCAAGGGACGCAGCGATGCCTCCTCAAAATGGAAGGATCGAAAGCCGTCTTCCGTTTCGATGCACGCGCGACCAAAGCCATCGACCGTTTTAAAGATGCCACGTGCCAGCTCGTCCTCAGCGGGGGAGCGGGCGATAACGTGCTCCCCGATCCAATTGAGGTGAGCGATATATTCGTCGTGGACGGGCGCGAGCGGACCGGCGTCTTCTTCCTTGGCGTTGAGGCGCTCTGCCCAGGCATCTACAGCGTCTATAACTGCGTGATAGACCTCATCGAGGAGCATGTCGACGGCGGGAACGTTCTTGTTGAGGTCTGACAGGCCGATTGCTGGCAGGCCGCCATCGGGAACCTCCGCGGGCACATAGTTCACGTTAACGCCGATGCCACAGACCGCAAAGGGGTTGCCTTCGTTATCGCGTGCGGCCTCGACCAGAATGCCGCCGAGTTTGCGTCCACGCGCGACCAGGTCGTTGGGCCATTTGAGGCCAATCTCGTTTGCAAGACCCTGTTTTTCGAGTGCCTCGAGCACCGCTAGGCCGCTGACGGCGGCAAGACCAGAGAACTTTGCAGGATTAACGCATGGGCGCAGGACAATCGAAAGCAATAAGTTGCCGACGGTTGAGTCCCACTTGTGCCCGCGCCGACCGCGTCCTGCTGTCTGAGCCCGGGCGGCAAGTCCTGTGCCGTGCGGCGCTCCCTGTTTTCCTGCTTCGAGCAGGTCATCGTTGGTCGATCCGGTTACGTCGACCACTGTTAAACGTAAATCCATAACAGCTGGTACCTCCTAAGGTAATAAGGCAATCGCGTAATGGTGTCGAGAGATAGACACAATGTGAAGCCTTTGTCGCATTTGAACAATTTAATGTTAACACGTCAACAACGACTGAAATGCGTTATCCTCTCTTGGTCGATGTAAACACGTCAACAACTCAAAGGAGGTTAGTGATGGGTTTCACGATTCTGGGAACAGGCTCGGCGCTTCCTAAGCGCAGTGTTTCCAATGACGAGCTGTCTGAGTTCCTCGATACCTCGGATGAGTGGATTTTTACCCGCACAGGCATCAAGAGCCGCCGCGTCTGCACCACCGAGTCACTCGACGACCTTGCCGTAGCGGCGAGCGAGCAGGCACTCCAGGTGTCCGGAATCGACGCGAGCCAGCTGGATCTAATCGTCTGCTCGACGACAACGGGTGACCATCTTGTTCCCGCCGAGGCGTGTGCCGTAGCCGAGCGTCTGGGCGCGACGTGTCCTGCCTTCGATGTCTCGGCGGCCTGCGCCGGCTTCGTATTTGCGCTCGATGTCGCCGAGGGCTATATCGCCCGAGGACGAGCCGAGCATGCGCTTGTCGTTGCGGCCGAGCAGATGACGCGCGCGCTTGACTGGACAGACCGCGCCACCTGCGTGCTCTTTGGCGATGGGGCAGGCGCCGCTGTGATAGAGGCTGGGGGAGACAACCCCCTTGCCGTTGAGCTTTCGACGGCGCCCGACGTCGTGACGTTGCGCGTTCCCGGTCTGGTCGGTACGTCGCCGTTTAAGGCCTCCGCAGATAGCGCGAGTGTGCTGTCCATGAATGGTCGCCGCGTGTTCAAGTTCGGCGTCAACGCCATCTGCGACACGGTCCATAAGCTTGCGATCGATGCGGGCATTTCGGTCGAAGACATCGATCATTTTGTATTCCATCAGGCTAACGAACGAATCCTGAGCCAGGCGGTCAAGCGCCTGGGCGTGCCGGACGAGCGCGTGGTTCGCACGTTGCGCGAGACCGGCAACATTTCGAGCGCATGCATTCCGCTTGCCCTCGACCGGCTGGCAAACGCCGATGCACTTCACACAGGCGACACCATCGCCTTGGTTGGATTTGGCGCCGGTCTGGATATAGGTGGCTATCTGCTTCGTTGGAAGTAGTCGCACATAGGAAATGAAAACGCCCCTAGGGCACAAACAAAGGAGAACTACCATGGCAGATCAGAAGACCTTCGAGCGCGTTTGCGACGTTATCCGCGAGACCGCTGGCCTTGACGACGTCGAGATGAAGCCCGAGTCCACGCTCGAGGAGATTGGCCTCGACAGCCTGGGTACCGTCGAGATTCTCGTCGCCGTTGAGGACGAGTTTGGCATCCAGCTTGATACCGAGGAGAACCCCAAGACGGTCGGCGAGTTCGCCGATACGGTCGAGGCGGCATTGGAGAAGTAGAGATGCTCAAGACTCCTCTCTGCGATCTGCTCGGCATCGAAAAGCCCGTGTTCCAGGGCGGCATGGCCTGGATTGCCGACGCCTCACTGGCATCGGCCGTATCCGAGGCGGGCGGCCTAGGCATCATCGCGGCAATGAATGCCGACGCCGACTGGCTTCGCGACCAGATTCATGAGCTGCGCACCAAGACGGATAAGCCCTTTGGCGTTAACGTCATGCTCATGAGCCCGTTTGCCGACGAGGTTGCACAGGTTGTGATCGATGAGCAGGTGCCCGTTGTGGTGACTGGTGCCGGTAATCCCACCAAGTACATGAAAGCTTGGAACGATGCGGGCATCAAGGTCATCCCCGTTGTGGCTTCGGTGGCGCTCGCCCGTCTCGTGGCGCGTCGTGGAGCCACAGCGGTTGTTGCCGAGGGCACCGAATCGGGCGGCCATATTGGCGAGACCTCGACGATGGCACTGGTGCCGCAGGTCGTCGATGCGGTCGACATTCCCGTAGTGGCTGCCGGCGGTATTGCCGACGGCCGCGGCGTGGCGGCCGCCTTTATGCTGGGCGCCGCCGGCGTGCAGGTGGGTACGCGCTTTCTGGTCGCAGACGAGTGCACCGTCTCGGAGCAGTACAAAGAGATGGTCCTGAAGGCCAACGACACTTCGACGCGTGCGACCGGTCGCTCGACGGGACATCCAGTGCGCGCCCTCAAGAGCCCCTTCACCAACGCCTATGCCAAGAGCGAGGGTTCCGGTGCGAGTGCCGAGGAGCTCGGTGCTATGGGAACCGGTGCGCTGCGTAAGGCCGCCAAGGACGGCAACTACGAAGAGGGTTCGTTTTTGTGTGGACAGATTGCCGGCATGGTCAACGAGCGCCAGAGCGCACGCGAAATCGTTGACGACCTGGTCGATGGCGCCGAGCACGTCCTGAAGGGTGCGTGCGCATGGGTGGCGTAGCGTTTTTGTTTGCCGGCCAGGGTGCCCAGCACCCCGCGATGGGCGTCGACTTGATCGAGACATCGCCGGCGGCCGCCGAGGTGTTCGCCATTGCCGATGAGGTGCGCCCGGGGACGAGCGAGCAGTGCCGGAGCGCCTCCAAGGAGGAGCTCTCGCAGACCGAGAACACGCAGCCTTGCGTGTTCGTGCACGACTTGGCTGTCGCCGTCGCCCTGCGCGAGCGCGGCGTGGTGCCTGCCGCCTGTGCGGGATTCTCGCTGGGCGAGGTCGCCGCGCTCACCTTTGCGGGGGCATTCGATACGCGAGCGGGTTTTGAGCTCGTGTGCGAGCGCGCCGCGCTGATGGCCGCGGCTGCCGAGCGCCATCCGGGCGGCATGCGCGCCGTCATCAAGCTTGATGCGGCGCAAGTCGAGGGCCTGGCTGCACAGGCCAGCGAGGACTGCTGGCCGGTCAACTACAACAGCCCGCAGCAGACGGTTGTGGCCGGAGCGCCCGATGCGCTGCAGACCCTCGACGTCCTAGTAAAAGAGGCTGGCGGCCGCGCCATGAAGGTCGCGGTGTCGGGTGCATTCCATAGCCCCTATATGGCCGAGGCGACTGAAGGGCTGGCGACGTATATCCAAGCCGGTCACGCGCCGTCCCCGTTGCTCATTCCTGTTTTGGCAAATATGACAGCGGCGCCCTATCCGGCGGACCCCCAGACGGCATCGGATGTCTTGGCCAATCAGGTGAGCCATGCCGTGCGCTGGGTCGATACTCTGCATGCTCTGCAGGATCAAGGCATCGACACATTTATTGAGGTCGGCCCCGGCAAAACGCTGTCCGGCCTGGTCAAGCGTACGTTGAGCGACGTTCGTGTGTATTCGTGCGAAACGGCCGAGCAGGTCGCAGCTATTGCCGACGAGCTCGCATAGTTCACAGGGCTGTAACCCGAAAGGAATGACATGGGCAACTTGAACAACGGCGCGCTCGGGCGCAACGAATCGCGTCGCGTGGCGCTTGTCACGGGCGGCTCGCGCGGCATCGGTCGCGCTTGTGCCGTGGGCCTGGCGGAGGACGGCTTTGATATCGCCGTCGTCTATGCCGGTAGCGCGGATGCGGCGCGCGAGACGTGCGAAGCCTGTGAGGCGGCTGGCGCCACGGCGCGCGCATATCAATGTGACGTGGCCGACCCCGCCGCCGTCAACACTTGCGTGGAGACGGTCCTCAACGACTTTGGCTCCATTTGGGCGCTCGTCAACAACGCTGGCATCACCCGCGATGGCCTGCTCATGCGCATGGGCGATGACGCCTTCGATCGCGTACTCGATGTCAATCTCAAGGGAACGTTTAACACGACGCGCGCTCTCACCAAGACCTTTATGCGTCAGCGCAGCGGCTGCGTCGTCAACATGAGCTCGGTCGTGGGCCTGATGGGCAATGCCGGGCAGGCCAACTACGCTGCCTCCAAGGCGGGCGTGATCGGCCTGACCAAGGCGGTAGCGCGCGAGCTTGCGCCCCGCGGCGTACGAGTGAACGCGGTCGCACCCGGGTTTGTCGAGACCGATATGACGGCAAAGCTATCGGATAAGGTGCGTGCGGCGTGCGAGGAGCAGATTCCCCTGAGGCGCATGGCGCGCCCCGAGGAAGTGGCCGGCGTGGTGCGCTTTTTGGCGAGCGACGCGGCTGCCTACATTACGGGCGAAGTCGTGCGCGTCGACGGCGGAATGGCGATGTAGAAACCAGGGCCGAAGAACGGCTTGGATGAGGAGACCATGATGGAACAGAGAGTTGCAATCACCGGCATCGGTGCCGTATCGCCGCTCGGCAACACGGCGCTTGCCACCTGGGCGGCCATGTGCGCCGGCACGTGCGGCATCGGCCCGATCACGCACTTCGATACCGATGCGTTTGCCGTCAAGGTGGCGGCCGAGGTCAAGGGCTTTGACGGCAACGAGTACTTTGGCAAGCGTGATGCAAAGCATCTGGACCCCTGCGTTCAGTTTGCGATGGCGGCTTCGGACGAGGCCATGCACGATGCGGGCTTTGATGTCGAAGGCGCCATCGATCGAGAGCGCCTGGGCGTCTACGTGGGCTCGGGTGTGGGCGGCATGCAGACACTCGTCGACAACGTCCACACGATCGCCGATCGGGGGCCTCGTCGCGCATCGCCTTACATGATCGCGATGATGATTCCCAACATGGCATCGGGCAATATCGCGATCCGTCACAAGGCAAAGGGGCCGACCCTGCCCGTCGTGACCGCTTGCGCGACGTCTGCCCATGCGGTGGGCGAGGCATTCCGTGCTATCAAGCACGGCTATGCTGACGCGATCCTCGCGGGTGGTGCCGAGGCGGCTATTATCCCCGATGCCGTTGCAGGCTTTACGTCCTGTCGTGCGCTCACCACCAATCCCGATCCGCAGGCGGCCTGCCGCCCGTTCGATGCAGACCGCGACGGCTTTGTGATGGGCGAAGGCGCCTGCGTGCTCGTACTCGAGGGTATGGAGCACGCACAGGCCCGCGGTGCGCACATTTATGCCGAGGTCGTGGGCTACGGCAACACCGATGATGCCTATCACATCACGAGCCCTGATCCCGAGGCTGCCGGCATTGCCCGCGCGATATCGCTGGCGGTGACCGAGGGCGACGTCAAGCCATCCGAAGGCCTCTACATCAACGCTCACGGCACCTCGACCAAGCTCAACGATTCGTCCGAGACGGCGGGCATTAAGCGTGCGCTCGGCGAAGACGCGGCACGCGCCGCACATGTCTCGTCGACCAAGTCGATGACCGGCCACATGATCGGTGCTACGGGAGCCATCGAGGTCATGGCCTGTGCCATGGCGCTCGAGCAGGGCGTGGTGCCGCCGACCATTAACTACCACACGCCCGATCCCGCCTGCGATCTTGACTACACGCCCAATCGCGCGGTTCGCGCCGACCTTACCTGGGCGCTTTCGACCAACCTGGGCTTTGGCGGGCACAACGCCGCCATCGCGCTGCGTAGATATACGAGGAGCTGAGCATGGATTCCAAAAGACTTGCCGAGATAGCCGATGTTATGGAGGATCGCGGCCTCACGCGCGTACGCGTTGAGGAGCCCGATGGCACCGCGGTCGAACTCGAGCGCGCGAGCGCCGCACAGCCGGTTGCCGTGCCCATGCCTATGCCGGGTGCCGTGACTGCTCCGGCGGTGGCTCCTGTCGCCATGCCTGCCGCCGCACCGGAACCCGCCGCGCAGGCGCCTGCCGCAGCACCGGAGCCTAAGGGCACCGAGGTGACTGCTCCCATGGTCGGCGTTTTCTATGCTGCCCCGGCGCCGGGCGACGAACCGTTTGTGCACGTGGGCTCCAAGGTCAAGGCCGGCGAGACCCTCTGCATCATCGAGGCCATGAAGGTTCTCAACGAGGTGACGGCAGAGGCGGATGGCGAGGTGCTCGAGATCTGCGTGGCCGACGGCGACCTCGTGGAGTTTGGCAGCTGCCTCATGAGGATCGGATAGGTGATATCCATGAACAAAGAAGAGCTTAAAGAACTGTTACCGCATCGCGAGCCGATGCTTTTGCTTGACGAAGCCGAGCTGGTGGGCGACGAGGCCCACGGCAAGATCACGATTACGGGCGACGAGTATTTTTTGCAGGGGCATTTTCCGGGAAACCCGGTGGTCCCCGGCGTGATTCAGTGCGAGATGCTCGCCCAGAACTGCTGCGTGCTGCTGATGGGCGATGAGGAGGCGCGCGGCGCGACGCCGTTCTACACGAGTCTGGACAAGGTGCGCTTTAAGCGTCCGGTGCGCCCGGGCGACACGGTGGATCTGGTGTGCTCCATCACGCGTGCGCGCGGGCCGTTCCGCTTTGCGACAGGTACTGCGAGCGTTAACGGTGAGGTTTGCTGCCGCGCCGATATGTCTTTTGCACTCATGCACGAAAAGTAGGGAAGTTTTCATGTTCGACAAAGTGCTCATCGCCAACCGCGGCGAAGTCGCGGTCCGTGTTATCCGCGCGTGCCGCGATATGGGCATCAAGACCGTCGCCGTTTATTCCACGGCCGATGCGGACGCGTTGCACGTGCAGCTTGCCGACGAGGCGTATTGCATCGGCGGCCCGCGTCTTGCCGAGAGCTACCTCAACGACGATGCCGTGCTCACCTGTGCCGTAAAGTCAGGAGCTAAGGCAATTCATCCCGGCTATGGCTTTTTCTCCGAGAAGGCGAGCTTCGTGCGAGACTGCGACAAGTATGGCCTGGCGTTTGTCGGTCCTTCGGCCGAGGTGATCGACAGCATGGGCGACAAGGACGCCGCACGTCGAACGGCTGCTGCGGCGGGCGTGCCCATCGTGCCGGGCTGCGATTTGCTCAAAAGTCCCGAGGAGGCGACGGCCGAGGCCGAGCGCATTGGCTGCCCCGTGCTTATTAAGGCGCGTGCCGGCGGTGGCGGCCGCGGCATTCGCAAGGTCGAGCGCGTGGAAGATGCGGCAAAGGCGTTTATCGAGGCGCGTGCCGAGGGCGAGGCCGTTTTTGGCGACGGCGAGTGCTACATGGAGAAGTTCGTCGCGCCGGCGCACCATGTTGAGGTGCAGATTATGGCCGATAAGCAGGGCCATGTGTTTTCGCTCGGCGAGCGCGAGTGCTCGGTGCAGCGTCGCAACCAAAAGCTGATCGAGGAGAGCCCCGCGCCGTGCCTCGACGGACACGACGACATTCGTGCTCGCATGCACAAGGCAGCGCGTGACCTGGCTCGTGCCGTCGGCTACGAAGGAGCCGGTACCATCGAGTTCCTGTATTCGGACGACGGCAATTTCTACTTTATGGAAATGAACACGCGCTTGCAGGTGGAGCATCCGGTTACGGAGTTTGTGACCGATACCGACCTGGTCAAGTGGCAGCTGCGCGTGGCAGCCGGCCAGCCTCTGCCCTTTGAGCAGGAGGACATGCCGGTCCGCAACCACGCCATGGAGTGCCGCATCAATGCCGAGACGCCGGACTTTCTGCCGTCATGCGGAACGGTCACCGCGTTGCGTGTGCCGGGTGGTCCGCGCGTGCGCTGGGATTCCGCCATGTTTACCGGTGCGACAGTTCCGCCGTACTACGACTCCATGCTCGGCAAGCTCATCGTGTGTGCGCCCACGCGTGACGGCGCCATTCGCAAGATGCGCTCGGCCCTGGGCGAGCTCGTGATTGAGGGCGTGAGCGAAAACAGCGAGCTTCAGCTCGACGTGCTGGCAAACGACGAGTTCTTGTCGGGCATGTATCACACCGATCTGATGGGGCATCTCTATGCTGATGAATAGAAAAGCGAAGACGGTCAATGTCCTTGAGGGGCCGATAACCGAGTCGTGCGCCGAGTTTCCCGCGCGCCACGTGTTTATCAAGTGCCCGGAGTGCCGCCGTGTGATCGATGAGGCGCGCCTACACGACAACCTCGAGGTCTGCCCCCGTTGCGGCAAACACTTTCGCGTGAGCGGTCGTGCGCGTATGCACATGACGGTCGACGAGGGCACGTTTGAGGAATGGGATGCCAATCTGGCGTCGGAGGACTTCCTCTCGTTTCCCGGCTATGCCGATAAGCTCAAGAGCGTGAGCGAGCGTTCGGGCGAGCGCGATGCCGTTGTGTGCGGCAGGGGCAAAATCTGCGGTTGCGATACCGCGCTCTTCTTTATGGACGCTAACTTTATGATGGGCTCGATGGGTTCCGTGGTGGGCGAGAAGATCTGTCGTGCATTTGAGCGTGCGACCGAGCTAGGATTGCCAGTTGTCGGCTTTACCGTTTCGGGCGGTGCGCGCATGCAAGAGGGCGTGACCTCGCTTATGCAGATGGCCAAGATTTCTGCGGCGGTTAGGCGCCACAGCGAGGCGGGCGGCCTGTATATCACGGTGCTCACCGACCCCACGACCGGAGGCGTAACCGCGAGCTTTGCCATGGAGGGCGACATTATCCTGGCCGAGCCCGATGCCCTGACGGCATTTGCCGGCCCGCGCGTGATCGAGCAGAACATGCATAAGCGCCTGCCCAAGGGATTCCAGCGCTCCGAGTTTTTGCTGGAGCACGGCTTTTGCGATGCCGTTGTTCCGCGTGGCGAGATCGCGCTCACGGTGGGCGAGCTGCTGGCACTGCACGAAGGGCATGCGCCCGGCCTGGGGGCACCGCATGAGATCGTGCATACGGGTCGCCGCGGCAAAAAGCTGGGGCACTTGTTTAAGCGCGCGGCGGCGCCAAAAACCGCGCTCGAGATTGTCAAGCAGACCCGCTCGGCAGATCGAGCCACGGCGGGTGAGATGATCTCGCTGGGCCTGGACGGATTTGTGGAGATGCACGGCGACCGTTACTTCGGCGATGACGCCGCTGTGGTGGCTGGCATTGGCTGGAAAGACGGACGTCCCGTAACGGTCATCGCCATCGAGCGCGGCACCACGACCAAAGAGCGTATGCGCCGCAACTTTGGCATGGCACATCCCGAGGGCTACCGCAAAGCGCGTCGCCTTATGCGTCAGGCCGAAAAGTTTGGTCGACCGGTTCTGTGCCTGGTCGATACTTCGGGCGCGTTTTGCGGCATCGGTGCCGAGGAGCGCGGTCAGGGCGAGGCGATTGCCCAGAATCTCATGGAGATGAGCGGCCTTAAGACGCCGATTGTCTCGGTGGTGACAGGCGAGGGCGGCTCTGGTGGCGCGCTGGCGCTGTCCGTGGCCGACCGCATCCTGATGCTTTCGAGCTCGGCCTATTCGGTCGTGAGCCCCGAGGCCTGTGCGTCGATCCTGTGGAAGGATACCGAGCGCGCGAATGAGGCCGCCGAGGCGCTTAAGCTCACGGCCCCCGATCTGTTGGCGCTCGGCATCATCGACGGCATTGTCGACGATGGGGGCCTGTCGCATGAGGAGATCGCCGGCGCCGTCATGTCCTCGGCATTTGATGCCTTCGATACGCTTGGGCGGCTCGACGACGCGACCCTCACAAACCTCCGCTACGAAAAGTACCGCGCAATCGGTCGGTACAGCACGATGTAACAAGGGGACAGTCCGCATGTCACATTGGGAAAGGGTTCCTGTGTCACAAGTTTCTAACACCTCGTTTACAACGACGGTTTCATCAAACGCCATGGCCGTGGTGGACTATCTGTCCAAAAGCATGATGTCGGCGCTGCCGTTTATTGTCTGCGCGGCGTTGTTCCGCACCGTCGCCGTCATTATGGGCGAAGGCATGCTGGGCCTATGGTCTGCCGATTCCGAAATCTATCGCCTGTTCTACAGTTGGCTCTATAACGCCGGCTACTACTTTTTGCCCATTTATCTTGGTTGGGCGGCTGCCCGCCAGCTCGGTTGCTCGGAGCAGCTGGGCATGATGCTGGGCGGCGTATTGATTGCGCCCGATCTGCTTAAGCTCGTCGATGCCGCACCGACGACGGGGGCATCGATGACTTCCGTGTATGGCCTGCTTCCCGCGCCGGTCAACGATTACACGACGACCGTTATTCCGGTTCTCATCTCGGTGCCCGTGCTATGGCGAGTGGAGTGTTTCTTTAAGCGCGTTATCCCCCAGGCCGTGGCGTTTTCGTTCGTTCCGTTTGCAACCATGCTCGTCATGGTTCCGGTATCCCTGTGTATCACGGCGCCGGCGGGCAGCTATCTGGGAATGTTGCTGGGCCAGCTTATGTTTATGCTTGGCAATTCCGGTGGCATCGTGTCACTGCTCACGCTCATGGGGCTTGCCGCGGGTTGGGAGTTCCTAAAGATCGCGGGCGTCAGCAACGTTGTCCTATCGCTTGCCTACGCGCAGTTTATGAGTGTGGGAACGGATTCGTGCATTCTGATCGCTGCGACGATGGCGACGTTCGCCGTTTGGGGCATGCCCTTTGGCGCGTCGCTCCGCGTTGCGGATAAGGATGAGAAGACACTCATGCTGGGTTATTCGATCTCGGGTGTTCTTGGCGGCGTAAGCGAGCCGGCGCTGTACGGTTGCGGCTTTAAATATGGCAGGTGCCTGACGTGCATGGCCATTGGCGGCGCCGTCGGAGGCCTTGTTGCGGCCGTGGGCCACGTTACGGCCTATACCATCGGCATGACGAATGTCCTCATGGTCATTGGCTTTGCCACAGGTGGTTTTTCGAACCTGCTGTGGTGCTGCGTTGCCGGCGGCACGGCTTTTGTGGTGTCTGCGGCGCTGAGCTACTGCTTTGGCGTGGTGCCGGCGAAGGGACAGGCGACGGGGGACGGAGCCGATTCGCCCGAAACCTCGAAGAGCGTGGCCGAAACAAGCGCATAAATCGATCGACAAAGGGGCAGTCCCGCATGTCACATTCCAAGGCCGTGGCCCGTGTGGGCGCGGCCTTTTTGTATCTGGGGGACAAAGTGGCTACACTACAATCCGTTTGAGCAATAGATATATAGGTAGTACCGTGGGGGCTGATGAAGATGGTCGAGTGGATCGTGCGTCGTGCGCAGGGCGACCGTGCGCGCGTGGGCACGTTAGCGGGCATGGTGTGTATTGTCGCCAATGTGGCGCTTTGTGCTGCGAAGGGCGCAATTGGTGTGCTGTCGGGATCGGTTTCGATCGTGGCGGATGCCATGAACAACCTGTCCGATGCCAGCTCGAATATCGTGAGCGTGCTGGGCTTTAAGCTGGCGAGCAAGCCGGCCGACCCCGAGCATCCTTACGGCCACGGTCGCTACGAGTATCTCTCGGGATTGGTCGTGGCGGCACTCGTGCTGTTGATTGGCGTTGAGCTGGTGAAGTCCTCGGTTGAGCGCGTCATCCACCCCGAACCTGTCGAGTTCTCGCTTGCCCTGGTGACAGTTCTAGTGCTTTCGATGGTCGTAAAGCTCTGGATGGCGGCCCTCAACCAAAAGCTCGGCGATCGCATTGAGTCCGAGACGCTGCATGCGACCGCGCTAGATTCCAAGAACGATGTCCTTGCCACGGGCGCCGTGCTGGCGTGCGCAATTGTTTCGCAGGTGACGGGCATCAACCTTGACGCTTGGGTCGGCCTTGCCGTTGGCGCCTATATTGGCTGGAGCGGCTTTGAGCTTATCCAGGATACGGTGAGCCCGCTTTTGGGCCAGACGCCCGATCCTAAGCTGGTCAAGCACATTCGAGACAAGATCATGAGCTATCCCGGCGTTTTGGGCGTTCACGATCTGATGGTTCATGACTACGGCCCGGGCAGGAAGTTCGCAAGCGCTCACGCCGAGATGGCAGCCGAGGCCAGCCCGCTGGAAAGTCACGACACGCTCGATAACATCGAGCAGGCGTTTAGGAACGAAGACGGCATGATTGTCACGCTCCATTACGACCCCATCGTGACCGACGATCCAAAGGTGGCGAGCATGCGTTTACGCATTAACGCCATGGCCCAACAGATCGATAGCCGCCTTTCGATTCACGATCTGCGCTGTGTGCCGGGTCCCACGCACACCAACGTGATCTTTGACTGCGTGCGTCCCTCGGATCTGCAGATGAGTGCCGAAGACGTAAAACACGCGCTGGCACAACGGGTCGAGTCGGAATACCCCAAGTCGATTGCCAAGATCACGATCGATGAAGACTACGTAGGCCATACCCACGAGTAGGGCTGCGCCGGCAAAGCAAGTTATACAGAAGGGGAGAGCATGAAGCGTCTATATCTGCTCCGCCACGGCCAGACAGAATTCAACGTTAAAAAGCTCGTCCAGGGTCGCTGCGATTCACCGCTCACCGATTTGGGCCGTCAGCAAGCCGGGATGGCAGCCGCATGGCTCAAAGCCCACAACGTCGTTCCCGACAAAGTGGCCTCATCACCCTTAGGCCGAGCCATGGACACAGCTCAGCGCGTCGCATGCGAGCTCCTCGGCCCGGACGCAGCAGTCGAGCCCTGCGAAGGCATCATCGAGCGCTGCTATGGAACCTTCGAGGAAGGCCCGCACGACGCGCTGCCCACCGACGTCTGGGATCCAGGCGAAGATCTGGTCCCCTTTGGAGGAGAGGGAAGCAAAGCGTTGCAAGAACGCATGGTAGCCACCCTCACCAATCTCATGAGCGCCGATGGTATCGAAACCCTCCTAGCAGTAAGCCACGGCAGCGCCAGCCGCCAATTCATCAAAGCTGCAGCCCCAGAGGGCTTCGAACTCCCAGCAAAACTCCCCAACTGCGCCATCATGATCTTCGATTTTGACGAGGCTAATCCACAAGCAGAAGGCGAGCCAATGCAATGCAAGTTCACCCTCCAGCAAATAGTGGACCCCCAACAAAGTCATTAGCCTGAGCGAGCAAGGTTTAGCAGACATCTACGTGGCGTTCCCAGTGTGCGGCGGAGGGGGGCGGGCCTGAGGCATATTAAGGTTGTCGCGAGTTCCGCAC
>CABVCF010000050.1 GCA_902496775.1 uncultured Collinsella sp. | reverse complement strand
TCTCGGAAGGCACGTGCAGACCTTTCGTCATGGCCTCCTACCTTTCTTTCGGGCCCTTGTCAGGGCCGATTCGTTAGCGCCCCTCCGTGTGAGGCGTTATTGCTGACGACATATTTATATCCAAAATCAGCTCATACTTCCACCTTGCCCCCGAACGGTTTTTTATAGGGGGTGAACGGCATACACATATACTTCACGCATGGCACACTTCATCTTAATAAAGCGTATTTACGTGCTTAAACGCGTTTTCAATCCTAAAATCAAATGGAACTAAACTTTGCTAAACCACCCTCATATTGCATATTTCCAATAAAGCTATGAATAGAATTAGCGGTTCATACCGTGTCTCAACCATTTTCATTTTTATTCAGAAAAAAGTTTGTCCTATTCATTTCTGGTAAATAAATTACCGTTTACCAGACGCTTGATACCGTTCACCGGAAACTCAGTATAAGGCCCAGCGGATACCGCCTCGCTTTACGGCTCCATTTGTAACAACTTGACTTCTCGGTATAGAAAAACGGACCCGCTTCACTAGGGAAACGGGTCCGTTTTCGATTATCTTCGGCTAATTTGGATAAGGCCCTCGAAGATCATCGGAATCCTAGCGATCGAACTCCGCCAGTGCCTCGCCCAAAAGCCTCAGGCCCTCGCGCAGAACGTCCTCGCTCGCGCAGTAGCCCAGGCGTGCGCCGCAGGGAAGCTCAAAGCGGCTGCCGGGTACCAGCAGCACTCCCCTCTCGGACAGCAGGCGCTTGCAGAACTCCTCGTCGTCCTCGGGAATATCAAGCTGGATAAACGAGGTGGACACGCCCTGCGGCGCCGTCCAGGAAACGCGGTGCTGCGTATCGATCCAAGCCTGCGCGATATCGCGGTTGCCAAACACGATCTTGCGATTGCGCTCAAGGATCTTGTCCTTGTGCTCGAGCACATAGGTCGCCAGGGCATCGTTGAACACGCCGCCGCAGATCATGGTGTAATCGCGATAGGTACGGATGCGGTTGGACACCTCTTTGTCGGCCAGGACCCAGCCCACGCGGGCCGCAGGTGTCGAATAGGTCTTCGACAACGAGTTGGTGACAATGGCCCTCTCGTACACGTCGACCATCGACATAAAGGACTCAGTGTTTTCGAGCGGCAGATATACCTCGTCGCACAGCACGTAGGCGCCCACCGAGCGGGCGATCTCGGCAATCTGGCCGAGCATATCGGCATCGAGCACCGTACCGATGGGGTTAGATGCGTTGTTTATGCAGATAAGCTTGGTGTTGGGACGCACCAAGCGCTTGAGTTCCTCGATATCGGGCTTCCAGCCGAGTTCCTCGCGAAGCTCCCAATACTCGACCTCGGCGCCCAGCGTGCGCGGAATCTCGTAGAGCGGCGCGTAGGTGGGCCACTCGGCGATAACATGGTCGCCGGGCTCGACCACAGCCATGATGGCGTTGAGGTTAGCGCCCGTGCAGCCATTGGTCTGCAGAATGTGATCGGGATTGACCTCCCGACGATACAGCTTGGCAACCTCGGCCTTAAACTCCGGCGAGCCCTCGATCCAGCCGTAGTTCATCTTCTCGCGGTCCAGGCGCTCGTAGAACGTGGCGCCGTCCTGTTCATCGAGCGCGCGCAGCTCGCCCATGGTGAGCGACGAGATCGTCGACTGGGCGATGTCCCACGTGGCGCTCTTCTCCCAAACGTTGAGCCATTCCTCAACGCCAATCGTCTTGATGTCCATGGCCAAGCTCCTTACAAAAGCAGTCATCCAATCGTGTTGACGTTCCTCATACAAGATTGGGGCGGTGCGAAAACCCGCACCGCCCCAATGGGAGACATCTAATGGCAGCTAGATGTATGTATTATGACCTGTACGGGTCCTTGAAGACCTTAGAGGTCCTCGCGCCAGAAGGGCATGCTCATGCAGCGCGGGCCGCCGCGGCCGCGGGAGAGCTCGGCGGAGGGCACGACGAGAAGGTCCAGGCCCTCCTTGTACAGCACGTCGTTGGTGACGGTGTTGCGGGCGTAGACGCAGATCTTGCCGGGCTCGACGCACAGGGTGTTGGAGCCGTCGTTCCACTGCTCGCGGGAGGCCGCGATCGGGTCGCCGCCGCCGCAGGGGATCAGCTTGACCTGGTCGACGCCGGTGGCGTCCTCCAGGACGTGCTCGAGGGTGTCCTCGATCAGGCGGATGTTCACGTCGCCCGGGTTCTTGCCGGCGGTCAGCTCGTAGACGCGCAGGGTGCCCATGATGGCGGGGTGGATCGTGAACTTATCGACGTCGATCTGGGTGAAGACCGTGTCGAGGTGCATGAAGGCGCGCGAGACCGGGATGTCGAAGGCCAGGATGCGCTCGACCTTGGAGTCGGAGTTCCAGAAGATGTTCTGGGCCATGACGTCGATCGCGGCGGCCTGGGTGCGCTGGGAGATGCCGACGGCGAGGGTCTTCTCGTTGATGTTCAGCACGTCGCCGCCCTCGGTGTGGAACTGGCAGTCGCGGCGGAAGTACAGCGAGACGTCCTTGTAGTCGGGGTGGTACTTGAAGATGTACTTGCCGTACAGGGTCTCGCGGTTGCGGGTGACCGAGTACATGCGGTTGAGGTTGACGCCCTCGCCGATGACCGCGAACGGGTCGCGGGTGAAGTAGAGGTTGGGCATCGGGTCGATGATCAGGTCGGACTCGGACTCGGAGTTGACCAGGGAGTCGAGGGTCGTGGACGCCGTGAGGGGCATGTCGATCTCGGACTTGGTCATGCCGGCCATGGTCTTCTTGACGAACTCGAGGTTGTCCTCGATGGAGTCCAGCTTCTCGCGGACGATCTGCGGCATGTGCTGGCCGCGGATGCCGGCCTCGGCGATGTACTGGTCGGTGAACTCGGCGCGGGCGCCGGGGACCTGGTCGAACACCTCGGCGACGAGGTTCTCGAGATAGAGGACCTCCACGCCCTGGTCCCTCAGGATCTGGGCGAAGGTGTCGTGCTCCTGCTGCGCGACCTCCAGGAACGGGACGTCGTCGAACAGGAGTCGCTCGAGCTCGTCGGGCGGCAGGTTGAGGAGCTCGTCGCCGGGACGGTGCAGGCAGACCTTCCTGAGCTTGCCGATCTCGGAAGGCACGTGCAGACCTTTCGTCATGGCCTCCTACCTTTCTTTCGGGCCTTTCGGCCGAATCTCTCAGCGCCCTTCCATAGCGGACGCTGCTTGCTGACAGCTCTAGTTATATCCAAATTCCACCCGCAATTCCACCTCGCCCCCGAACGGTCAACAAAGTGCGATGAACGGTATATCGCATGAGATTCCCCCATAATGTACTTCGGCGTTCTAAAGTAACTTTTCTAAGGTAAACGCTCTTTTTTCCTAAAAACTATTTGCAATTGCATCTCTAAACTTTTGATTCAGAATTGCATAGCTAAATCGGTTTTATGTATATAAATGATGTTTGTTTACGTTTCCGCCTGCATTCAATGATATTCAGCTATCCATCATTCTTATTCACACTTACGTACCAGTTGAGTGAGGATATAGACCGCTTGCAGACGAGCAGGACGTCAGTCCTATGACTTGGCAGCGTAAGAAGTAGGTAAAGATACCGTTCACGCGATACGTCCGTGCCAGCGGTCGACTAAATTGAGACAATAGTGAATTAGAGTTAGGCTACCGTCCTCTACGGGGACTGAACGGACAGATGCATATGCCGAGTAAAATCGAAAAGAAGCAAGCCGCCGCAAAGCTGCGCAAACCGCCGCGCGACTTCTCGTACACGCAAAACCGAGAGCTTAGCTGGCTGCGCTTTGACAACCGCGTGCTTGACGAAGCCTTCGATGAGACCGTTCCGCTGTTCGAGCGTCTAAAGTTCGTGTCGATTTTCGAGTCTAACCTCGACGAGTTTCTCATGGTGCGCGTGGGCGGCCTGTCCGATCTGGCAGAGCTCAAAAAACAGCCTGTCGACAACAAGAGCAATATGACCGCCTCCGAACAGGTCGATGCTGTCATGGCCGAAATGCCCGGGCTCCTTACCCGTTGGGAGTCCATCTTTAAGAGCATCGAGGGCAAGCTCGACACCTTGGGCGTTCACCGCGCCCGCATCGATTCGCTTACGCCCGAGGAGCGCACCTTTGTAACCCGCTACTTCCAGGCCTACGTGTCGCCGGTCATCTCGCCGCTGGTCATCGATCCTCGCCACCCCTTCCCCAACCTACGCAATGGCGCGCTCTATCTGGCCTGTGGTCTGGACGGCGCCACCGACGAGGAGAGCCTGCTGGGCCTTATCGAGATTCCCGCCTCGATGAACCGCGTGGTCGAGATCCCCTCGCCCACCGGCACCTACTCCTACATCTTGCTCGAGGACGTCATCCTCGCCTGCCTGGACAGCTGCTTTGGCTCCTATAAGCCGCTGGATCGTGCGCTGATCCGCGTCACCCGCAACGCCGACATCGATCCGGACGGCGAGGGCGTCGAAGAGGAGGAGGACTACCGCCAGCACATGAAGCGCATCCTCAAGAAGCGCCTGCGTCTGCAGCCGGTAGTGCTCGCGGTCTCGGGGTCGCTCGAAAAAGCAACGCTCAAGACTATCCGCAAGGCGCTCGAGCTCTCGCGTCGCTCGGTCTTTACCTGCGATATCCCGCTCGACCTGGGCTACGTCTTTGGCATTGAGGGCAAGATTCCCGAGCACCTGCGCAACGAGCTGCTCTTTACGCCGTTTAAGCCGCAGCCCAACCCCACCATCGATATGACCCACTCCATCCGCGAACAGGTACTGCAGGTCGACAAGCTGCTCTTTTATCCCTACGAGGCCATGAACCCCTTCCTGGATCTGGTGCACGAGGCCGCCTACGACCCCGAGTGCATCTCGCTGCGCATCACGCTCTACCGCGTGGCAAAGCAGAGCCGTCTGTGCGAGTCGTTGATCGATGCTGCCGAGAACGGCAAAGAGGTCACGGTGCTCATGGAGCTCCGCGCCCGCTTTGACGAGCAGAACAACATCGAGTGGGCCGAGCGTCTGGAAGAAGCGGGCTGCACCGTCATCTACGGCTCCGAGGGCTTTAAATGCCACTCAAAGATCTGCCAGCTCACCTATCGCGAGGGCATGGCGCTCACCCGCCTGACGCTTTTGGGCACCGGCAACTTTAACGAGAAGACGGCCAAACTCTACAGCGACTTTATGCTCATGACCGCCCACCCCGGCATCGGCGAGGACGCCAACCTGTTCTTCCGCAATCTGTCGCTGGGCAACCTGCGCGGCGACTACCGCTTCCTGGGTGTGGCGCCCGTCGGACTGAAACCGCTCATCATGCGCGGGCTTGACCGCGAGATTCAGCGCGCCCTTGCCGGCGAGCCCGCCCGCGTGTTCTTTAAGCTCAACTCGCTGACCGACCGCGAGGTTATCGACAAGATCGCCGAGGCATCGTGTGCCGGCGTGCGCGTAGACATGATCATCCGCGGCATCTCGTGCCTCAAGCCCGGTATTCCGGGCAAGACCGAGAACGTGCATGTCCGCTCCATCGTCGGACGCTTTTTGGAGCACGCGCGCGTCTATGCTTTCGGCGTGGACTCGGACATGATTTACCTGAGCTCGGCAGACATGATGACGCGCAACACCGAGCACCGCGTGGAGATTGCCTTCCCCGTGCTCGACCCCACCTGCCGCGCCCTGGTGCACGAGTACATGGGCATGCAGCTGCGCGACAACGTGAAGGCCCGCAGCCTCACGAGCGACGGCACCTGGGTCCCCGTGGAGCGTGCAGAGGGTGAGAAACCCTTCAACTCACAGGAAGCCCTGCTGGAGCGCGCCTATCGCAACGCCGAGGCCGCGCCCGAGCCCGTCATTGAGGCGGAACCTGCCTCCGAGGCCGAGCCGCAGCCAGTAGCACCCAAGGTCCAAGAGGTCCAGGCGACCGTCATTGAGCCCGAGCCCGCACCTGCACCTCAGCCCGAGCCGCAGGTCACCAAGCCCGCACCCGAGACGAGCGCCCGTCGCGATAAGCCCGCCGGCAAGACCAAGGCCATCGAGCGCCATCGCCCCGGTCGCGTGCGCATGGGCCTGGGTCTGATCGGCCTGGGTCTTAAGACGCTCATTACCGGCAAGACGAAATAGTCGTTTGTAGAAGCAGTTTGTAGAAGCGCCCCGCATTTGGGGAAAGCCTCGGATGCGGGGCGCTTTTCCCTGCTACCATGGTGCGAACAACAACGCGAATGACAGGCAGGAATATGAAGCTCACTATAGAATCGATGACCTACGGCGCCGACGGGCTGGCGCACGCCGACAACGGCAAGGCCGTCTTTGTGCAGGGCGCCGTGGCAGGCGACACCGTCGAGGCCGAGGTCGTACAGGACGGCAAGTCGTTCATGCGTGCCCGCACCACCGAGATTCTGGAGCCAAGCCCCGATCGCATTCAGCCTCCCTGCCCCTTCGTGGGCATCTGCGGCGGCTGCTCGTGGGGCAATCTCTCACGCACGGCACAGCTCGCCGCCAAGGAGCAAAATCTGCGCTCCACGCTCGAGCGTATCGGCAAGTTCAGCCCCGATCAAGTCGATGAACTGGTGCAACCCATCCGCCACACCAAGGATGATTGGGGCTACCGCAATAAAATCGAACTCGAGCCGACCGTTGTAAACGGCCGCGTGCGTCTTGGCATGCACGGTGTCGATCCTCGCAAGATCGTGACCGTCGATTCGTGCCCGTTGTTCGACAAACGTTTCCCCAAGGCACTCAAATCGGTCGTCGGCGCGCTCAATTATCTGAGCGGCAGCCACGACCTGGGCCTTGAGCGCGTGGGCATTCGCGCCTCGCGTCGCACCAAGGCACTCGAGGTGGCGCTCTGGACGCCTACGGGCTCTTTCCCGCGCTCGCAAGTCTCGCGCGTGTTGGCAGACGCCGCGCACCCCACAAGTGTCGTACGCGTGATGAGCAAGGGCGAAAAGAAGGCCCGCCGTGTTTCCAAGGTCGAAATGCTCGCCGGAGAGGGCTCATGGACCGAGAATATCGCCGAGGGTCAGATGCGCTTGTCTGCCCCGTCTTTTTTCCAGGTCAACACCAAGGGTGCCGAGATTTTGATCGAGCTTGTCATGGAAGCGCTCGATCCGCAGGAAGACGAGCTTGCCGTGGACCTGTACTGCGGTGCCGGCACCTTTACCCTGCCGCTCGCCCGCCGCTGCGACTTTGTCGCTGCCGTCGAGGCCTACGGCCCCGCCGTGCGCGATCTACGCCGTAACCTGGAAATCAACAAGCTTGATAACGTCGACGTCATTGGCGGAGACGCGGTGCGCGAGTTCCCCGACCAGGATGCCGACATCTTGGTGGTCGACCCGCCGCGCGCAGGCCTCGACCCCGAGGCGATCGACCTTATCGCCAGCACGAGTGCCCGCGATGTCGCCTACGTGAGCTGCGACCCGGCCACCCTGGCGCGCGATCTCAAACGCTTTGTCGAAGAAGGCACCTTCTCCCCCATAAAGATCACGCCAGTCGACCTATTCCCACAAACCTTCCACTGCGAAACCGTCGTCCACCTCAAGCGCAACTAGCCACTTAATCATTGCTCAGAAAAATCATTGGGAAATCGAGCGTGGCAAGCGGAGGTCTTCGGGGTATAAGACGGCTAATTGTATGCCGCCTATGAAAGGAACCCTCATGCCCAGCGTTGCCGTTCTCGCCGCCGATGGCTTTGAAACTATTGAATGCTTGACCATGGTCGATGTCATGCGTCGCGGCGGCGTGCGTGCCACACTCGTCTCGATCATGCCCACGCGTGAGGTCGTAAGCTCGCTGCAGATCCCCGTGACCTGCGATGCGCTCTTTGATGAGATCAACTTTGACGAGTACGACTGCGTCGTGCTGCCCGGCGGCCTACCAGGTGCCACCAACCTGCGCGCCGATCAGCGTGTCTGCGACGTGGTCTGCGAGTTCGCCGCGACCAAGCACGTCGCCGCCATCTGCGCCGCCCCGTTTATCCTGGGCGAGCTCGACCTGCTCGAGGGACGCCATGCCACGTGCTTCCCTGGCTTTGAGAAAAGCTTCCCCGAGGGCGCCTATACCGGCGAGAAGGTTACGCAAGACGGCAACATCATCACCGCCAGCGGCATGGCCCAGTCACTCCCCTTTGCACTTGAGCTTCTGCGCACGCTCGCCGGCGACAAGGCCGTCGAGAAGGTCGCCGAGGGCATCCAACTATGATTTTGGCTTCGCAATCGCCGCGCCGCACAGAGCTGATGCGCGAGGCAGGCTACAACATTCGCGTGATTCCCGCGGATATCGACGAAACGCCCTTTGATGGCGAGGCCCCGCTCACGCTTGTCGAGCGCTTGGCACGCGCCAAGGCGGCCGCCGTTGCTGCCGAGTATGCCGAGCCCAAAGAACTGACGGTCGCGGCCGACACCATCGTCACCTTCGACGGCAAGATTTTGGGCAAGCCGGCAACCGAGGGCGAGGCGCGCACCATGCTCCGTGAGCTTTCGGGCCGCACGCACCAGGTCGCAACCGGCGTCTGCATCGTTAAGGCAGGCGATACGGCCGCCCCGCATGCCGCCGAGAGCCTGTCGTTTGTCGATGTGACCGACGTGACATTCTACGAGCTCACCGACGAGCAGATCGAGCACTACGTTGCCTCGGGTGAGCCCATGGATAAGGCAGGCGCCTACGGCATCCAGGGCACAGGCGGCCGCATGCTCGTGCACGATATTTCGGGCGACTTCTATAACGTAGTGGGCCTACCCATCGCCCGCGTCGCGCGCGCGATTCAAAAACTCTCGTAATTGCATCTGGCGCTGGGTATTCCCCAGCGCCTACAATTTTGGCGTACCGTACGGATCCCGACCGGGCACAAGGCGCGGCGGAAAACCGATAGGAGTTAAACATGGATACACCGCTCGAGGCCATTGACGTCTGCGATGTCGATGGCTTTTGCTATGGCAACTATACGGACGATGAGGCAGGCACCGGTTGCACCGTAATCGTGGCACCCGAGGGCGCCACCGGCGGCGTTGACGTTCGCGGTGGCGCTCCCGCTTCGCGCGAGACCGACCTGCTACGACCCGAGAACACCGTCGACAAGGTCCACGCCGTCTGCCTTTCGGGCGGATCGGCCTTTGGCCTCGAAGCTGCAAGCGGCGTCGCTCGCGAGCTTGAGAGACGCGGCATCGGCCTTCCCGTCGGCCCCACGCAGGTGCCTATCGTGTGCTCCAGCTGTATCTTCGATCTCGCCTTTGGTAACCCCACCGTTCGCCCCGACATTGAGGCCGGCATCGCCGCCGTGCGCGAAGCACTCGACCACACCCCCACCAAGCTCGAACAGGGCAACGTAGGCGCCGGCACGGGCGCTACCGTGGGTAAGCTCATGGGGCCTGCCACCTGCATGAAGGCCGGCCTTGGAGCTGCCGCCGTGGCACTCGGCCCTGTTAAGGTGGGCGCCGTGGTCTCGGTCAACGCCTGCGGCAACGTTGTCGACCCCTTCACCGGCGAGTGGGTCGCCGGTATGCGCGCCGCGGCCGATAGCGACCAGATCGTCGACATGGAACTCGCAGCCTTTGCCGCCGCCGGATCCATGCAGATGCCGCTCGACCGCACCAACACCACCATCAGCTGCATCGTCACCAACGTGGAACTCACTAAGGCACAAGCCACCAAGGTCTCCCAGATGGCCGCAGACGCCTACGCACACGCCATCCGTCCCACGCACACCACCAACGACGGCGACACCATCTACACCCTCGCCAGCGGCAAACTGAGCGCCCAGGCAAGCGCCGCCATTCCCCTAGACCTGCTGGGCATGCTCGCCGTAAGGGCCCTGGAAACCGCCATCGTAAACGGAGCCAAAACCGCCAAAACCTCCCACGGCATCCCCGGCGCCGCGAAGTAACCCCACTCGACCGTCGGTCGGAGGCGGGTTGGCGTTACGTTTGCTGCTCTACAGTCCTATGCAAGACGAAGGCCACATTAAGTGGCCTTCTTTGCATGCGGAACTCGCGACAAACGTAACGCCCGCCCGTCTCCGACCGACTAACAACTAAGATCTTTTCAGCCCAGGCCCCTGTGTACCGCGCGTCGAAGATCTTCAAATTCACCTATCTGACAATCGATTTATAGCAGAAGCCCCTTGGCCTTTAGTTTGATACAAGTTCCGCACGAGCCGGAAAGCACTTAATGTGCTTTCCGTGCGAGCAGGACTGTTCGCAGTAGCAAGCTAAAGGCCAAGGGGCCCAGTCAACCTATCAGCAGCGATTACTCAGCAGCTAGTTGAATTTGAAGATCTTTGAGGCAAGACGGTATAGGCCGAGTGTGGTTTTGTCTCCGGCCCGTCCGCGCAGATTGGTGAAGAAGCCGACCACGCCGTAGCGGGCACGACGATACATGCGCTCGTCGTAGGCCTTCAAATCATTCCACAGCGTCTTTAGGCGCTCGTCGGCGCAATCTTCCTCGGAAAGCTTGGTAAGCACCGAGCAGATCGCCATCATCATGGTGAAGTAGCCCATCATGTACGAACGCAAGCGCGACGACTCAACATCGCTGTACAGATGGTACGACTCCATCATGATACGCGTAACACGGAACTGCTGGTCCAGACGCTTGACCATCGTTGCCTCGTTGACGCTCTGGCCTTCGCGACCGATAAAGTAGCGGTAGAGGTCGATGTCGGCGTAGTACATGGTCTTGCAACGCGGCAGCGGCACGTAGGCGTAGATGTTGTCCACATAGAACGTGTGCGGCGGCATGGGAAGGTTGGACTCGCGCAGCACATCTGTGCGATAGCACAGGCTGTGCATGAGTAGGTTCTGGTCCAGGCGGAAATGACCAATCTGATCCCAGGAAAAGATCTTCTTGCGCGGCAGGGCAAATTTGTAGCCAATAGCGGTATGCGTTCCCTCGTAAACCTTCTCATATACGTAGTTCGAGATAAACAGGTCAACGCGCTGGTCGCGCTCCTCAAAGCCGCGCAGAATCGAAAGCATGGTCGAAAGAGCCGCAGCGTCGAGCCAGTCGTCCGAGTCGACGACCTTGTAGTAGGTGCCCTGTGCCTCGCGCAGACCCGAAAGAACGGCAATACCGTGGCCGCCGTTCTCCTGGTGTACCGCGCGAATGATACCGGGATAACGTGCCTCCCACTCGTCGGCCTTGGCGGCCGTCTCGTCCTTGGAGCCGTCGTCCACCACGATAATCTCGATATCGGTGGCGTAATTGCTCCCCTCCAAGATGGAGGTGATGCAATGGTCCATGTCCTTGGCGGCGTTATACGAGGGAATACCGAATGTTATGACTTTATGCATGGCAGGCGATAATCTCATCCGAAAGATCGAGGGCAGAATTGGTCACGGCGTCCATATCGTAGTAACGATACTCGGCCAGACGACCCACCGGGTGGAAGTTCGTCAGGTTCTGGACGCGCTCAAGATAGCGCTCATAGAGCTCACGGTTCTCGGGCTCAAGAATGGCGTAGTACGGCGTCTCGCCCGAGCCGGGCGTATAGGCCTTGGAGTACTCCTTCATGATGGTGGTCTTGCCGGGCAGGACCTGACCGGTCATGTTCTTGAACTCGGTGATGCGCGTGTAGTCCTCGCTCGTGGTGTAGTTGACAGTGCCCACGGGCTGGAACTGGTCCATATCGAGCGTCTCGAACCTCATATCGAGCGTGCGGTACGGCAACGCACCCAAGTCGAGGTTGAACAGCTCGTCGAGTGGACCGGTGTAGACGATCTCGCCACCATAGACCTTGCCATCGATCTTGACGGTGGTCTCGTCGATCTCAAAGAGATCGCGGGCGTCCACGTCGCAGAACACGTCGATCAGGTCGTGGTCGAGCATGTGCTCAAAGAGCGCCGTGTAGCCCTCCTGCGGCATGCCCTGGAAGGGAGCTTGCGGGAAGTAGCGGTCATCATCGCCCACAAAGACGGGAACGCGGCCGGTGATCGAGGGGTCGATCTGATCGGGCGTCTGGCCCCACTGCTTCATGGTGTAATGCAAAAAGACGTTCTCGTAGACGTAATCGGCGACCTCGGCCAAGTCGGGGTCGTTCTTCTTACGCAACTCCATAATGGGCACCTTGACATCCTTGCCAAAGGTCTCCACGAGCTTCTGATACAGCTCCTCGCCGCGCTCGTCACCAAAGGCGAGCTTGAGACTCGCATGGTTGAAGGGCACGGGCATAAGGGTACCATTGATGTTGGCGAGCACCTTGTGCTGATAATCCGTCCACTTGGTAAAGCGCGACAGGAAATTGTGCACGCGCTCGTTAAAGGTGTGATAGATATGCGGACCGTACTCGTGGATCAGGATTCCGGCCTCGTCAGTGCAGTCATAGGCATTGCCCGCAATGTGGCTACGGCGCTCCAAAACGGCAACACGATAGCCGATGGTCTCGGCGAGACGGCGGGCGCAAACGGCACCGGCATATCCAGCACCGACGACAATCATGTCGTACGCGCCGGCGTTAAAGCCTTCAGGCAGGCCTGAGGTAATCTGCATCGATACTCCTTGTCAAAAGCCACGGGCTCGTTAGCTGGGCTTTTCTCGAACATTCTTCGAGACATATTTATCAGAGCGATTATAGCGCTAATGCGTCCTATAATGAGCTTGCCACACAAGGAAAGCTCAAGCACCGCGGCGAACATAATTGAAAGGTAAACCCGCTAGCAGCGGGTTTATTCGTGAACAGCCGGGCGCCTGGAGCTTAGCGAAACGCTTGTAAGGAGTAACATGAGCGATTTCCTAAACCGTATGAAGTCTGCCGCCAAGGCCGACCTTAAGACGATCGTCCTGCCCGAGGGCGAGGATCCGCGCACTATCGTCGCGGCCACCAAAATCATCGAGGAGGGCCTGGCAAAGATCGTCATCCTGGGCAACCCCGACGAGATCAACGTCCCCGGCGCTACCGTCATCGACCCGCGCAATGCCGAGAAGCACGAGGAGTACGCGCAGAAGTTTGCCGAGCTCCGCGCCAAGAAGGGCGTTACCATCGAGCAGGCTCGTGCCCAGGTGATGGACGCCACCTACTTTGGCACCATGATGGTCAAGATGGGCGATGCCGACGGCCTGGTCTCCGGCGCCTGCCACTCCACTGCCGACACTCTGCGCCCTGCGCTTCAGATCCTCAAGACCGCCCCGGGCACCAAGCTGGTCTCGGCCTTCTTCGTGATGTGCACCGATACCCCGCAGTTCGGCACCGACGGCACGCTGATCTTCGCCGACTGCGGCCTCAACATCAACCCGTCCTCCGACGAGCTCTCCGAGATCGCCATCGCCTCCGCCCACTCCTGGTCCACCTTCATGGGCAACGTTGAGCCGCACGTGGCCATGCTCTCCTACTCCACCATGGGCTCCGCTGGCGGCGAGGTCGCCAAGAAGGTCCAAGAGGCCGTGAAGTTCTGCAAGGAGAAGGCTCCCGAGCTCGCCATCGACGGCGACCTGCAGCTCGATGCCGCCATCGTCCCCACCGTCGCTCAGCTCAAGGCCCCCGGCTCCTCCGTTGCCGGCAAGGCCAACGTGCTCGTGTTCCCCGACCTCGAGGCCGGCAACATCGGCTACAAGCTGGTCCAGCGCTTCGCCGGCGCCGACGCCTACGGCCCCATCCTGCAGGGCATCGCCAAGCCGGTCAACGATCTGTCGCGCGGCTGCTCTGCCGACGACATCGTGGGTGTCGTGGCCATCACCGCCGTCCAGGCTCAGATGGCTGAGTAGCTGACGTATCCCCTCGGGACCCTACAGGGTAAAGCTCTGAAAACGTCCTCGGGCCTCCTGATCTCGTGCGGGCGCATCAGCGCCCGGTACGCCTCCCT
>CABVCF010000049.1 GCA_902496775.1 uncultured Collinsella sp. | reverse complement strand
GTTTCCGCAAGCACGCTCAATCGCCCTATATTTCAAGTCACCTATAGCTAACATTTGCGCAGTTCAACGGCCTCACCTGCATGTTTTTTAGTAAGCCGCGGCATACTCGGCGAACGGTATGAAGATGCCGGTCAGAGGGTATTGCAAACGGTCGCTCCCGTGGTATGTTTTTGCCCGAATCAAACCGACGCACATCGCCTGTAGCGTCGGTCAACAGAGAGGAAACTACCATGGCTCATCCCGTAATTGATGCCGACGAGTGCATCGCTTGTGGCGTTTGCGTCGACTCCTGCCCCGCTGGCGTTCTGGAGCTCCAGGACGTCGCTACCGTCGCTGACGAGGATTCCTGCGTCGCCTGTGGCGCTTGCCAGGACGCTTGCCCCGCCGGCGCGATCACCGAGATCGTCGAGGAGTAACAACTCCCCCACTTGCACACTCACAAGTACACCGTGCAAAAAAAGGAGGCCTCCGCATCGCCGCGGAGGCTTCCTTTTGCATGTGTGGGCAGCTAATTTGGAGCGGGACCCTTGGCAGTTGCGGTGGAATAGTTCCTGTTTTATGGCTTGGATGCCGATTTTAGGAACTATTTCACCGCAACTTATGGTAGAGCCTGGGGCTAGGACAAATCATCCTCGTAGGGCATTAAATCGGCAAGGTAGCCCTTCTCCTTGAGCATGGTCTCGATCTCGTCGAGGGTTTGCTCGTCGTCTGCCGCAATACGGTGGAAGTGATAACCGCTGGTTACCGTTAGCAGCGGAAAGCTCTTGCCGCTCTCGATATCGTGCAGGTAGCGCTCAACATCGCGACGATTGCGGATGTCCAGGTCGGCCGTGATTTTACCGTACACGCGATGATTGACAATCACGTTGAGCACGGCGCCGCCCGCGTCAACGATGCTCGTGAGCTCATCGCCTGCCTGCTCCACGCCGTGGCGAACCTTGACCAGACGCGTGGGCACAGCCGGGCTGCTCGCCGCCTCCTGTAGCACGTAGCCGCGATTGGTGGCGACGATATCGTGCCCGTCGGCGCGCAGCAGGGCGATGTCCTGCACCACGACCTGACGGCTCACGCCCACCTCGCGGGCAAGCGCACTGCCCGAGACAGGATCTTTGGCGCTCTCGAGCACGCCCATGATGGCACGGCGACGCTCGCGGGCGTCCATTATTTACCGTCCAACAGACGCAGGTGCTTAAGCGAGAGGTCGAGAATCGGCGCAGAGTGCGTCAGCGCCCCCGAGCTAATAAAGTCAACGCCCAGGTCGGCGAGCGCGCGGATATTGTTGGCGTCCACGTTGCCCGAGCACTCGGTCTTGGCGCGACCGGCGATAAGCTCGATGGCGGCAGCCATGTCATCGTGGGTCATGTTGTCGAGCATGATGATATCGGCACCGGCCTCCACGGCCTCGCGCACCATATCCAGGCTCTCGCACTCAATCTCGACCGTCGTGGTAAACGACGCATGGGCGCGCGCCATCTCAATCGCGCGTGCCACGCCACCGGCGGCGTCGATGTGGTTGTCCTTGAGCATGACAGCCGTCGACAGGTTATAGCGGTGGTTACTGCCGCCGCCGATCTCGACTGCGGCCTTCTCGAAGACGCGCATGCCCGGCGTGGTCTTGCGCGTGTCGACGAGCACGGTCTTGGTGCCCTCGAGCGCCGCGGCCATCTGGTGCGTATAGGTAGCGATACCGCTCATGCGCTGCAGGTAGTTGAGCGCCACACGCTCGCCCGAAAGCAGCACGCGCGCATCGCCGCGCACCTGACCCACGTGGTCGCCGGCGTGCACCTCGTCACCGTCGGCGACATCAAACAGCACCGAGCTCTGCGAATCCAGCAGCTCAAAGGTGCGGGCGAATACATCCAAGCCCGCGATGATGCCATCGGCCTTGGCGATAAGCTCCACCGTGGCGGGGCGCGCCGTGGGGCACACGCTCGCCGTGCTCACGTCCTCAAACGTGATGTCCTCGCGCAGAGCCTGCAGAATCAGATCATCGACGACGAGCTTCATGGTAATGGGATTCATGGTCTACTCCTCCACGGCCTGCGTGCCGGCGGCACGGGCCAAATCATCGATTGCAAGGGGGTCGGCGCTCAGGGCGCGGTGACGTCCGTCAAGCGCGGGCTCACCGGCCTGCTCCACGGCCAGCGACTCGTCGGTACGCATATACCACGCGGCGCGACGACCCCAGACCAGCGCCTCGAGCAGGCTGTTAGAAGCTAGGCGGTTCTTGCCGTGAACGCCGTTGCAGGCCGTCTCGCCCGCGGCGTAGAGCTCGGGCATCGAGGTGCGACCGTCCTTGTCGACCCACACGCCGCCCATAAAGTAGTGCTGCGTGGGCGTAACGGGAATGGGCTCGTCCAAAATATCGCGGCCGTCCTCCAGGCAGCGCGCGCGGATATTGGTAAAGTGCCCGGTCACCACATCGCGCTCGACGGGGGCAAAGCTCAGCCACTCGTGCTCGGTGCCGTCCTGCTTCATCTGCTCGCGGATGGCGGCGGCGACCACATCGCGCGGCTGAAGCTCGTCGGTAAAGCGCTCGCCGGCGGCGTTGAGCAAAATCGCGCCCTCGCCGCGGCAGCTCTCGCTGATCAGGAAGGTGCGGCCCGGCTGCGGCGAGAACAGTCCCGTGGGGTGGATCTGCACGTAGTCCAAGTGCTCCATCTTAATGCCATGCTCCTGAGCAATGTAGCAGGCGTCGCCCGTGAGCTGCGGGTAGTTGGTCGAGTGGTCGTATACGCCGCCGATACCGCCCGTCGCCCACAGCGTGTGGCGGGCATGGATCTTAAACGGCTCGCCGGCATGCACGCCCTCGGCGGCATTTGTCAGCTCGTCGGCGGGACGAACCGAGTTGTCCTCGTCCACGGAAACGGCGACGACACCGGCACACACCGTGGCGCCGTCACGTTCGCCCGTCAGGATGTCGGTCATGGCTACGTGCTCCAAAATCTGCACGTTATCCAGCTTGCGAACGGCCTGGAGCAGCTTGGTCGTAATCTCCTTGCCCGTAATGTCGGCATGGAAGGCAATGCGCGGACGGCTGTGCGCGCCCTCGCGGGTAAAGTCGAGGCTGCCATCGGCCTTGCGCTCAAAATCCACGCCCATCGCTAGCAGGTCGTTGATGACCGAACGGCTCGAGCGAATCATGATGTCGACGCTCTCGCGGCGGTTCTCGTAGTGGCCGGCGTGCATGGTGTCCTCAAAGAAGGCATCGTAGTCCGAGCCTTCGGGCAGCACGCAAATGCCGCCCTGCGCGAGCATCGAATCGCACTCGTCGACAGCGCCCTTGGAGAGCATGATCACGCGCGTGCTCGTCGGCAGATTGAGGGCCGCGTACAGACCCGCCACGCCGCAGCCGGCAATGACGACGTCGCACTCCATATCGGGGTATTGCTTGGTTTCCACAGGAATCCTCTCCCTTGAATGTGACATAAGGGACCGCCCCTCATGCAACATTGTTCTAGCGTGCTGCGTACTCGAGCATACGGTCGAGCGTGAGCTTGGCCTGGTCGGCAGCCTCGTCCGAGACGCCGATCTGCACCTCGCCCTCGCCCGTCTCCAGGCAGCGCACGAGCTTTTCGAGCGTGATGAGGTCCATGTTGACGCAGGTGGGCTGCACCGCGGGGAAGTAGAACTTCTTGCCGGTGCCATGGCAGCGGCGCTCGAGCTCGTAGAGCACGCCGCGGACCGTCACGATGATGAATTCGCTCGCGCCGGACTCCTCGGCATACTTGATGATGCCGGCGGTGGAGCCGATGTAGTCGGCCTCGGCCAGGACGTCGGCCTTGCACTCGGGGTGCGCCAGCACGAGCGCGTCGGGGTGGGCCTCCGTCGCGTCGACGATCTGCTCGACGGTGATGATGTGATGGCGCGGGCAGTAGCCGTTGTTGAGGATGACGTGCTTTTGCGGCACCTGCTCGGCTACGAAGCGTCCCAGGTTTTGGTCGGGAATGAACAGAATATGCTGCTGCGGCAGCTCGGACACGATCTTAACGGCGTTGGAGCTGGTGACGCACACGTCGCTCCAGCTCTTGATCTCAACCGTGGAGTTGACGTAGCACACCACGGCCAGGTCGTCGCCGTACTCGGCGCGCGCCGCGTCGACCGTCTCGCGCTTGACCATGTGCGCCATGGGACAGTCCGCGCCCGGCTCGGGCAGCAGCACGGTCTTAGTGGGATTGAGCAGCTTGGCGCTCTCGCCCATAAACTCCACGCCGCACAACACGATGGTCTGCTGCGGCAGGCTTTTGGCGAGCTTTGCCAGGTAGAAGCTATCGCCGACGTAATCGGCAACGGCTTGGACCTCGGGCGCCACGTAATAGTGCGCCAGGATCACCGCGTCACGTTGGGTTTTTAGTTGCTGAATGGCCTCGACGAGCTCTGCGGGCACCAGTGCCGCGCGCTCCGTTGCCGTCGTTGCCGATGCTAGGCCGGCCGCGATATCGCGTGCAAGCTCCGACGCATCCATGTTCGCGCTCTGTGCCATCAAGGCCCCTCTCTTTTGGCGAATCTTGGGCCTTTAGTATGACACCTAGGTTTACAGCTGACAAGACAGCTGTAAACCTAGGTGTAAAGTTGAAATAAAGATTCAATCATGTGGCAGGTCCATTTTTGAACTGGCAAGCTGAGGATAGCCGAGCTCTCGATAGCGCAGGAGGCATCTTTCGCCACCGCAATACCGCTTGGCGCGAGTTGCACGCCGTGGGGCGCAAACGGTCCGCACCTCCACAAGCGGCGCGTGCCCGATGTGGCAAAATCGAACTACTTAAGGGGGCCGAATGCTCAAGATTATTGCCTGCGACGATGACGTCGCTTTTCTAGATAGACTGCACCGGATGATCGACCGTTGGTCGAGCGAGACGGGCACGGCGGTCGATGTTGCGCTCGTCACGCGCGGCGAGGACCTGCTGGCCCGCCATGCCGCATCGCGCGCCGACATCATTCTGCTCGACATGATCATGCCGCTCGTCAACGGCATGGACACCGCGCGCGAATTGCGCCAGGCCGATACCGCCGTGCGCCTGGTGTTCCTCACCTCGTCGCCCGAGTTTGCGCTGGAGTCCTACGAGGTCCGCGCCTTCGACTATCTGCTCAAGCCCGTGACTTACGAACGCCTGGCGCAGTTACTTAACGAGCTTTCGAGCATGCGCCCGGCGGCAACCGACGAGCTCGTGATCAAAACTTCCTTTAGCTACCACGCCCTGCGCCTGTCCGACATCGAATATGCCGAGGCACGCAACAAGCACGTGGTCTTCCACCTGCGCGACGGACGCGATATCGAGGCACTCGAATCGTTCCGCAGCGTCGAGGACCGTTTGGCGCAAAACGCGGTCTTCTTTAAATGCCACCGCAGCTACCAGGTCAACCTGCGCAATATCGATCACTTTGACCGCACGGACATCGTCATGCGCTCGGGCGCTTGCATCCCGCTTTCGCGCAGCTGCAAGCAGGGATTCCAAGACGCCTACTTTGCGGTGCGCTTTGAGGGTGGGAGACACTGATGGTCTCCTCGGTCGAAATGATCCTTTGGGCAATCCACCACGCCACAACGCTACTCTTTGGCGTCTTTGCCTCGGCGGCGCTGTGCGGTATCGAAATCAATCGACGCCATGCACTCGAGTTGGTGGGGGTCGGAGTCGCAACCGGCGCTGCCTTTTCGATCGCCAATGCCGTCGGCGGCGAGCTTTTCGCCCGCCAGGTATATCCGCTCGTCGTGCATCTGCCGCTCGTCATCTATTTGTGCGCGCGCTACCACCTGAGCCCGCTGCTTGCCGTGCTCGGCATTACGAGTGCCTATCTGAGCTGCCAGTTCAGCAATTGGATGGGCATCGCCGCATTTGCCGCAACCGATTCTCAGATCGCGTACTATCTGGCGCGCATCGCGACCACACTCGCCGTCTTTGCCGTCCTGTTGCATTGGGCCGGCGACATCGGTCCACGCTTGGCGATTAAAAGCACCACCGAGCTGGGCATCCTTTTAATCCTGCCGCTCGTCTATTACGTCTTTGACTATGCCACCAACGTCTACACCACGCTGTTCCACTCGGGCTCGGTGGTGACGGTTGAGTTTTTGGCATTTGCGCTCTGTGCCTTCTATCTTATGTTTCTTGCCGTTTACCTGCGCGAATACGAAGAAAAGGAAACCGCCGAGCGAGAGCGCTGGATGCTCGAAACCCGCGACAGCGCCGCCATCAAAGAGCTCGAGGCTTGGCGTCAATCTGGGCGCGAGCTGTCGATTCTGCGCCACGACATGCGCCACTTCCTACGCGGCCTGGCCGCTTTAATTGAGGAGGGCCACACCGACGAGGCGCTCGATCGCATCGACGAACTCTGCGAAGCCGGCGACCGCACCGCCGTACGCCGCTTCTGCGCCAACGAGACCGTAAACATCGCGCTTTCGTCATTTAACTCGGATATCAATAGAAACGGCATTACCGCCAACCTGCGCGCCGCCGTACCCGAAACCATCCACGTAGGTGACGCCGACCTGTTTAGCGTGCTCTCAAATGCCTTGGAAAACGCTATCACCGCCGCAAGCGCCGCACCCCAAGGAAAGCGATTCGTCGACTTTGACCTGCGATTAGAGGACGGCCAGCTGCTGCTGTTAGTTTCCAACACGTTTGACCGCGCGCCGCGCATGGTCGACGGCATGCCCGTGACCCGGCATGCGGGCCACGGCTTTGGCACCAGGAGCATCAAACTTGCCGTGGAGCGCATGAACGGCAACTGCCAGTTCCGCATTAACGGCGATCGGTTTGAGCTGCGCGCCGTGATGTAGGGGCTGCCGCCAGCCTCGCTACAGCGGAGCGGCTGCCGGGGTCAGCTGCTTGATGTATGCCCACATGCGCTGCTTGGCGGTTTTGTCAGTGAGTGCCGCCTCAAAGCCGTCGAGCGCGAGCACGCGGCGGCCCTGCACATGGGCGACCAAGCCGGGCTTGAGCATAGCGGTATCGAAGTCGTCGATTGCCACAAGCATGTCGGCATAGGTCTCGCGCATGGTATCGGCCGCGCGATCGTCCAGCAGCAAGACCGCCTCGGGGTCCAAGGCCTCGAGCGCCTCGCGGAACAGCTCGCACGGTAGGCCCTCGCCTGTCGCGACCGCCCCGTCACCCACGCCGGCGACGCTTGCCAGCACGCAAAAATCCTCGGGCGCGTAGCCGATGGCCCCAAGCGCCTTGCGCAACGCCGCGCCATCCGGGCCGGCGGCAAGCTCGCCACCCGAACGCTCGGCCTCGTCCAAATCGCCTTTGACCAGCACGATCGGCGAGCACGCGTTGCCCGCGATACGCACGCCACGGACCGCAAGCGATGCGAGCTCCTGCTCGGCCGCCTGGGCGATGGCTTCTTTTTTCTGGCTTTGTGACGTGGACATGCGCTCTCCAATCGTTTGCGTGCCCACCATTATATAAAAGAGCCGCCCACGAGTGGTTGCTTTGCGGGCGGCTGGGTATAAGCACGGTCGTACTGAGTTTTACGCGGCCAAGCCGCGTCGCATTATGGAGGTCACCATGGCTGACATTAATCAGATTACCCCCGAGAACTTCGATTCCATCGTTAACGACAGTCTGCCCGTGCTGGTCGATTTTTGGGCACCGTGGTGCGGGCCCTGTCGATCCCTCTCGCCCATCGTTGACGAGGTTGCCGATGAGCTGGCGGGCAAGCTTGCCGTTGCCAAATGCAACGTCGACGACAACCAGGACCTGGCCATGAAGTATGGCGTCATGAGCATCCCCACGCTGGTTGTGTTTAAGAACGGCGAGGAGATTGACCGCTCGGTTGGCGCTCTGCCCAAGGCGAGGCTGCAGGCGCTGCTGGAGAAGCATCTGTAATACGCTTGTTACATGTTGCCGTCTGCCTGCCGTCCATGAGCGCTTTTGCACCGCTCGCCGGACTTCTGGATGCACCGAGTGCAACCACGGATAGTATGGTAGTCACAAACAGCCCCCAGTGAACGGGTGCGGGTCGCACAGACTCGTACCCGTTTTCTTATGCAGCTGCGCGCAGAGCGGGCGTAGTAAAATCTGAACCACTGAACTGCCCCATACAAAAGGAGATTTCCCATGCATGATGTTGGAATGAACATGAGCCAGCTTGCCATGAGCGTCAAGCAGGTCGACGACACCATCGAGCTCGCTCACGAATGGAGCCATCAGTTGCTGCATGCGACCGAGAATTTTGACATGGAGCGCATCGGCGCCAAGCTCGAGGCCGCCATGGCCGCGCTGCACGAGGCCCACGACGCACTCGAGGGCTACGAAGAGGCCATCGAGGCCGACCACAACTCCGTCGGCTCCGTGAAGCTGGTGTAAGGTGGCCGAACACGAGCACGGCTGCGGATACGAGCACGAGCATCCGCACGGGGCGGACGGTGATGCGGGCTGCCACTGTAGTGGCTCCGGCTCCGAGCTGGTCCGCTTTTCGGTTACCGCACCGGACGACCTGCTGCGCCGTTTTGACGAACAGATCGCGCGCCGCGGCGACGTGGCCAACCGCTCCGAGGCCGTGCGCGACCTGATTCGCGCCTCGATCGCCAAGGAGCAGATGCGCACGCCCGATGAGCATGTTATCGGGTCGCTCACCATGATCTACGACCATCACACCGGCGATCTGACGCGCCGTCTGGACGAAGTGCAGCACGACTACACCGACGAGATCGTATCGACCATGCACGTGCATCTGGATCACCACAACTGCTTGGAAATCCTGGCGCTCAAGGGTCGTGGCGAGCGCGTCTACGAACTAGCCGACCGCCTGCTGGGCCTGCGCGGCGTTAAGCACGGCGAGCTCACGTGCGCCGCCACCAAGCAGAGCCTGGGGCTATAGCGGAATTTCCGCAGCGCACCTGCCAAAAAGGGACAGGTTTGTTTTGGCAGGTTTAGCGTTTTACCTACCAAAATAAACCTGTCCCTTTTTGGTCGGTTTTGATGAGGGGTGTCGCATGCGGCATGTGCATATTCATGTGACGGGCATTGTGCAGGGCGTTGGCATGCGACCGTTTGTGTATCGCGAGGCCATGGCGCATGGCATTTGCGGATGGGTGCTCAATGCGGGCGACGGCGTGCATATCGAGGCGCACGCTCCGGCCGATGCGCTCGATGCTTTTGTTGCCGCGCTTTCTGAGCATGCACCTGCAGCAGCCCGCATAGAGTATGTCGAGGCTGTGGACCTGGCAGCCAACGGTTGGGATGCCGCCAATGAACAGGGTTTTCGCATTGTGGCGTCGCAGGACCAGACCGCGCACACGACGCTCGTCTCGCCCGATATCGCTACCTGTGACGATTGCCTGCGCGAGTTGTTCGATCCCGCCGACCGACGCTATCACTACCCCTTTATCAACTGCACTAACTGCGGCCCACGCTTTACCATCATCCGATCGCTGCCTTATGACCGAGCGGCCACGTCGATGGATTGTTTTCCCATGTGTCCCAAGTGCGCCGCGGAGTATGCCGACCCACTCGACCGGCGTTTTCACGCGCAGCCCGATGCCTGCTTTGATTGCGGGCCGCATATTACGTGGCGCGAGGCTGTGAACGGCGATGCGTGCGGGAATTCGTCCGCGACACCGACCGTCGGCACCACACGCGAGGCCAGCGACGCTATCATCGAGCGCTGCGTTGAGCTGCTGGCCAGCGGTGGCATCGTCGCCATCAAGGGCCTGGGCGGATTCCATCTAGCCTGTGACGCTGCCAACGAGCAGGCGGTGGCCGAGCTGCGCCGTCGCAAGCGTCGCAGCAATAAGCCGCTTGCCGTCATGGTGCGCAGTCTTGCTGATACCGAGCGCCTGTGTCATATCGACGATGCTGAACGCGATCTGCTCGCCGGCAGCATCCGCCCCATTGTGCTGCTGCGCCGGCGCACTGTTGGCGAGGGCAACGGCGGTTCCCCCGACGCCCTCGCGCTCGCGCCGTCCGTCACGCGCGACCTTCCTGAGCTCGGCGTCATGCTCCCCTATACGCCGCTTCAACATCTGTTGCTTGCCGCGGCAGAAGCCTGCGGTATGCACGCGCTCGTCATGACCAGCGGAAACCTGAGCGAAGAACCCATCGAGACCGACGACGACCTTGCCTGGGAACACCTTGTTGCCGCCGGCATCGCCGATGCGCTGCTCGGTAACGACCGCGCGATCCTCTCGCGCTACGACGACTCTGTAGTGCGCGTGGTCGACGGCGCCATTATGCCCGTTCGCCGCGCTCGCGGATATGCACCCCGGCCGCTGCCGTTGCCGGCGCTCGACGGCGCTCCGTCCTGCGTGCTCGCCAGCGGGCCACAACAAAAGGCCACGATTGCGCTCACGCGTGAAGGGACGAACGGCGAGGCGACCTGTTTTGTGTCGCAGCATATCGGCGATGTTGAAAACGGCGGGACCTTCGATGCCTGGAACGCCGCGCGCACGCGCTTGGAAGATCTCTTTGACTTGGCGCCCGCCGCCTTGGCCTGCGATTTACACCCCAGCTATCTATCGGGCCAGTGGGCGCGCGAGCAGACGCGAAAATGCAATCTGCCGCTCGTCGAGGTGCAGCACCATCATGCGCATATCGCGAGCGTAATGGCCGAGGCCATCGCCGCGGGCCAGCTTACAACCGACGCGCGCGTCCTTGGCATCGCCTTTGACGGCACCGGCGCCGGCACCGATGGGACCATTTGGGGCGGCGAGTTTTTTGTTGCCAGCCTTGGCGGCTTTGAGCGCACCGCGCATTTGCGCACCTGGGCGCTCCCCGGTGGGGCGGCCTCCGTGCGCGACGCCCGCCGCAACGCCTTTGCCCTGCTCAGTGAGCTCGGCCTGCTCGAGCACCCAGGTGCCGCTCGGCTTTTGGACAGCCTCGACGAGCAAACGCGCAGCGTGACAGCCACCATGATCGAGCGCGGCATCAACAGCCCGCGTACCAGCAGCATGGGGCGTCTCTTTGATGCCGCGGCAGCAATTCTGGACATCTGCGACAAGGCAACCTACGAGGGCGAACCCGCCATAGAACTCGAAGCCGCCGCCTGGTGCGCGCTCGACAACGAAATCGTCCATTTTCCCGACGACAACGCCGGCTATTTCGCATCTGGCCCATCGTGGCTGGACGGCCCCTATGTTCTGGACCAGAAAGCGCTCTTTGAGGCACTTTTGGGAGGAATTGAAGCCGGAGCGCCCGCCGACAGGCTCGCACTCGATTTCCATGTCGCCGTCGCGCGCTCCTCGGCGCGCATCGCCAGCGATATCTGCGTGCACGAGGGCATCGACACCGTCGCGCTCTCGGGCGGCGTGTTCATGAACCGACTTCTGCTTCAGCTTCTCACCCGCGAGCTCAAAAGCGCAGGCTTTACTGTCCTTGTCCCCCACACCGTACCCGTCAATGACGGCTGCATCGCCTACGGTCAGGCAGCAGTCGCACGCACTCGCCTCGCACAGGTCGCGCCACAATAGGCTGTTCGGCCAGCCCGCAAGCCGCCGTCTCACAGGCGTAACGCGTTTGCCCGCGAACCCCGCGAGCGCTACCATCAACTGATGGATTATTGAGCGCTCATCCAGCGCAAAGCGTATACAAGGGGAACAATATGTGCCTTGCCGTTCCCGGTAAAGTAGTCAAACGCGACGACGGCCTCAAGGCCACCGTCGACATGATGGGCATCGAGCGCCCCGTGTCGCTGCGGCTCGTGCCGACGGCGCAGGTTGGCGACTATATTCTCGTACACGCCGGCTTTGGCATCCAGATTGTCGACGAGCAGGAAGCACAGGAAACGCTCGAGCTTGTTAATGCCATGTCCGAGCTGGTCGAAGAAGACCAGCTGGCCACCAACCCGGCGGAGGCTTACTAGTGGCGCCCGAGCAGCCGGCTCGCTCCGGTATCGATTTCTCGGCATTCCGCGATCCCAAGCTGGCTCGCGAGCTCATCGAGCGCATTCATGAGCTTGTCGGCGACCGCACCATCAACCTTATGGAAGTCTGCGGCACGCATACCGTGAGCATCGGGCGCTATGGCTTTCGCTCCATTATGCCGGCAGGGCTCAAGCTGCTGAGCGGCCCGGGCTGCCCCGTCTGCGTCACCGCCAACCGCGACATCGACCACGCAATCGCGCTCGCCAACATAGACGGCGCCATCATCACCACCTTTGGCGACATGATGCGCGTGCCCGGATCATCCACCTCGCTCGCTGCGCAAAAGGCGGCAGGGCGTGACATTCGCATTGTGTACTCCCCGCTCGATGCACTCGACATTGCCGAGCAAAACCCCGATCGCCCGGTTATTTTTATGGGCGTGGGCTTTGAGACTACGACGCCCACCATCGCCGCCGCCATCTTGGAGGCCGAGGCGCGCGGGCTTTTGAACTTCTCGGTCTATTGCGCCCACAAGACCACGCCGCCGGCGTTGCGCGCCATCGCCAACGACCCCGAGACCGCCATCGACGGCTTTATCCTGCCGGGCCACGTCGCCACCATCACGGGCTTGGCGCCCTTTAGCTTTTTGGTCGACGAGTTCAATACCCCGGGCGTGGTCACGGGATTTGAACCGGTCGATATCCTGCAGGGCATCTGTATGCTGGTCCAGATGGTTGTCGAGGACCGACCGGCGATCGACAATGCCTACCGCCGCGGTGTCAATGCGAACGGCAACCCCGTGGCGCGCCAACTGGTCGAGCAGGTGTTTGAGCCGTGCGACACCATATGGCGCGGTCTGGGATCGATTGCGGCTTCGGGACTCGCCATTCGTCCCGTGTTTTCGCACTTTGATGCCAGCATGCGCTTTGACGTGTCCATCGAGCCGACGGTCGAGCCACGCGGGTGCCGCTGCGGCGACGTGCTGCGCGGGGCCATTACGCCGAGCGACTGCCCCCTGTTCGGCCACGCTTGTACGCCCGAGCATCCCGTCGGCCCCTGCATGGTGAGCTCCGAGGGCAGCTGCGCAGCATATTTCCGCTACCGAGGCTAATAGGTTCCGCCGTTCTAACGAACGGCGGACCAGTCGACGCTGCGCCTCACCCATATAATTCCACCCACGATTGGAGTTTTCGATATGTCCCATAGCGTTACCGATAGCACCGTCCTGCTGGGCCACGGCTCCGGCGGACAGATGATGAAGCGCATCATCGATGAGGTCTTTTTGGATGCCTTTGGGTCGCCCGAGCTGCTCGAAGGCAACGACGCCGGCGTCGCCGCGCTGCCCGCGAGCGGGCGCATCGCCATGTCGACCGACAGCTTTGTAGTCTCGCCGCAGTTCTTCCCCGGTGGCAACATCGGCCGCCTCGCCGTGTGCGGAACCGTCAACGACGTCGCGACCTCGGGCGCCAACGTGCGCTACCTATCGTGCGGCTTTATCCTCGAAGAGGGCTATCCCATGGATAAGCTCCACCAGATTGTGCAGACGATGGCCGAAACGGCGCACGAAGCGGGCGTGTCCATAATCACGGGCGACACTAAGGTGGTCGAGCGCGGCGGGGCCGACGGCGTCTATATCAATACCGCCGGTGTGGGCGAGGTACCCGCGGGCGTGGCGCTCAGCGGCGCAAACTGCCGGCCCGGCGACGTCATCCTGGTGTCGGGCACACTGGGTGACCACGGCATCGCCATCATGAGTCAGCGCGAGGGTCTGGCGTTTTCGAGCACCATCGAAAGCGACGCCGCGCCGCTCAACCACCTGATTGCCGACGTGCTTTCCGCAGCACCCGACACACGTTGCTTCCGCGACCCCACGCGCGGTGGCCTGGCGTCCACACTCAACGAGTTTGCACAGGCCAGCGGCGTTGCCATGGAGGTCGACGAGGATGCCGTGCCCGTGCGTCCCGACGTGCAGGCCGCCTGCGAGATGCTCGGCTACGATATGCTGCAGGTGGCAAACGAGGGCAAGATGGTTGCCGTCGTGCCGGCCGAACAAGCCGATGCGG
>CABVCF010000048.1 GCA_902496775.1 uncultured Collinsella sp. | reverse complement strand
CGACCGCGCGCACTCCTGTTAACGGACGTTTTGCCCTGAGGGGTTCGAAAAAACGTATTACCGTACCTGCGGCATAAAGAAGGCCTTAAGAAAACGTACAGGTGCGTATTAACCGTTTGTTTTACGGTTGTACTTTAGCGATTGGCTCGTACAATAGTCAGCAATGTTTGGCGGGAACTGTTCTGTGAGGCGTTAAAAAGGAAAGTGAGGACGCCAGTGTTTCAGATAGCCGATCTGCTCGCTATCGTTGCAGGTGCCATCGCGGGCGCGATTGCCTTCCTTCCCTTTGTCTTTACGCTCAAGCCGGTTCTTGACGATAAGCAGAATGCGGACATGCTCAAGGGTACGGTGAGTCTCGCGGTCTCGGCAATCGCGTTGCTTGTCTTTACTTTGGTTGTGTTTGTGTTGTTCGGAGAGGCATTTCGCATGTTCCTCCTGGGCGAGGCGATCGGCTTCGTGGCCTTTATGGCCGCCTGCGCGGTTCGCGTCGCCAAGGCGCTGCGAGATCCTCATGAGGTCGAAAGGTAAGTCGTGGAAATTTTTGAAAAGCTGCCTGATGAGATTAATCATCTGGTCAGCGAGTTCAGCTCCACCCCTGTCGTGGGCGATTTGAGCTGCGGCATCACGCAGTACTCGTTTTGGCTGATCGTCTCCACGATCGTGCTCCTGATCGTCCTGGCCGTGTTCAAGAAGAAGCAGACCCTGGTTCCCAAGGGCTTCTTCGTCAACGGTTTCGAGTACATCATCGAGTACGTCGAGAACGATATCGGCAAGGGTGTCGTGGGTGAGAACTGGAAGAAGCACTTCCCGTTCCTGTGCTCGCTTTTCCTGTTCATCCTGATCAATAACATGATCGGCCTGATCCCGGGAATGAAGCCCGGCACCGGCGCAATCGGCTCCACCGCCGCACTCGCCATTTTCGCCTTCGTGTACTTCATCTACTACGGATGCAAGGCTCACGGCGTGATCGGCTACATCAAGAGCCTCGCCCCGCAGGGCGTGAGCTTCCCGATGAACGTGCTCGTGTGGGTCGTCGAGCTTTTCTCGACCTTCCTGCGCCTCATCACGCTTGCCGTCCGTCTGTTCTGCAACATGTTCGCAGGACACGTGGTCATGGGCTCGTTCGCCATCATGGCGAGCATGTTCATGCAGCCGCTGCTTCAGCAGGTTTCCGCGGCCCACGCCGTCGGCGCCCTGCCTTCGCTGGCCTGGCTTGCCATCCTCATCCTGATCTATGCGATCGAGCTTGTGGTCGGCGCCATCCAGGCTTACGTCTTCACGGTCCTTACCGCCGTGTATGTCTCCGAGGCAGAGGAGGTCGCGGAGGAGGAGTAGTCTTCCGTTCGCGCCTTAAAGGTAAGGCAATTCGTTAAACCGCCGGTGCCCGTACCCATGGAGCCCGGCAGTTATAAAAAGGTTATCCTGCGTGAAATAAGACACGCACGACAAAGGAGGAATCGTGGGAGTTATCGGTTACGGTCTCGGTGTTATCGGCGCTGGTCTTGCTATCGGCCTGTCTGCTCTGGGTGCTACGGGTGCTATGGCCCGTCAGCCTGAGGTCCAGGGCCGCGTGTTCACCGTCTTCATCATGGGCTCCGCTTTCGGCGAGGCTCTGGCTCTGATCGGCTTCGTTGTCGCGCTGATCGTTAAATAGCACGGAGCGTCAAGTATGAATCTTTCATCCCAGAAGAGCGCGATCGCACTCTCCGCGTCCGCGGCCGCGCTGCTCATGCCGGTTTCCGCGTTCGCCGAGGACGGCGCCGCCGGTGCGGACATCCTCATCCCTAAGATGGCGGAGTTCATCCCGGCGCTTATCGCCTTCCTGATTATCTGGATCGTGCTGGCCAAGGTCGCCCTGCCGGGCATCATGAAAACCATGGAGGAGCGCGGCAAGAAGATCGAGGAGAGCCTCGACGAGGCCGAGAAGACCAAGCAGGAGGCTATCGCCAAGCGCGCTGAGTCCGACTCGATCGTCACCGACGCCCGTCGTCAGGCTGCCGACATCGTTCTCGAGGCCCGTAAGGACGCCGAGTCCGAGCGCGCTCGTATCATCGAGGCTGCTCACAAGGAGGCCGAGGAGATCATCGCCAAGGCCCATACGACCGTCGAGGACGAGCGCAAGTCCATTTACGCCGGTGCCGCGAGCTCCATCGCCGACCTGTCCGTTGCCGTCGCCACCAAGATCGTGGGCGAGGCACTCGAGGACGATGCCGAGCAGAAGAAGCTCATCGAGCGCTACATCCAGGAAGCAGGTAGCCTGAATGCCGACTAGCCGCTATCAGGACAAGGTGCTCGAGACCTACGCGCGCTCCCTTCTGGAAGCCGCTAAGGCCGAGAACCATGTGTTCGAGGACCTCGAGATGATCGAGCGCCTGGCTTCTGCCAGCCCCGAGATCATCGCCGTGCTCGACACCATGTCCAAGCGCGACCAGCTCGACCTTCTTCCCAAGGTGGCAGCTGCCTTTAAGTATGTTGCCGAGGAAGACGAGGATGTAGTGGGCGTGACCGTCACCACGGCGATCCCGCTCGACGACGAGCTGCGTCAAACCATCACTAAGAAATGCGAGCAGGACTTCGGCCGCAAGGTATTCCTTATCGAGCAGGTCGACCCGTCTATCGTGGGCGGCCTGGTGCTCGAGGCCCGCGGCGAGCGTCGTGACATTTCCGTCAAGACGCAGCTGCGCATCGCGCAGGAGACCCTCGCAAACTCTGCTAATTCGTACGGAGGTGAAGCCTAATGTCCGAAACCCTCAATGCCCAGGATATCGCCAAGAAACTGCAGGAGCAGCTCACGAGCCTCTCCGCGACGGTCGATACGCATGAGGTTTCAACGGTCGACGAGGTAGGCGACGGCATCGCGCGCGTCTCCGGCCTCAAGAGCGCCATGGCAGGCGAGCTTCTGGAGTTCAAGAGCTCCGATACCGGTGAGACCGTCTTCGGCCTTGCCCAGAACCTTGACCGTGACGAGGTCGGCGCCGTTCTGTTCGGTGCCGTCGACTCCATCAAGGAAGGCGACGAGTGCCGCACCACTGGCCGCATTATGGATATCCCCGTGAGCCGTGCCATGCTCGGCCGCGTCGTCAATCCGCTCGGCCAGCCCATCGACGGCCTGGGCGACATCGTCGCTACGCACCGTCGCCCCATCGAGTTCAAGGCTCCCGGCGTCATCGATCGTACCCCGGTGTGCGAGCCGGTTCAGACCGGTCTGCTCGCTATCGACTCCATGGTGCCTATTGGCCGCGGTCAGCGTGAGCTCATCATCGGCGACCGTAAGACCGGTAAGACCGCCATCGCCATCGACGCTATCCTCAACCAGCGCGGCAAGGGCATGGTCTGCATCTATGTCGCCATCGGCCAGAAGGCCTCCACGGTTGCCAACATCCGCGAGACCCTCGCTCAGCACGGTGCGCTCGACTACACCATCATCGTTTCGGCCACCGCTGCCGATTCCGCCCCTATGCAGTACATCGCGCCTATGGCCGGTGCCGCTATTGGCGAGTTCTTTATGTACAACGGCGAGGACGGCAAGCCCGCCAGCGAGACCAACCCCGGCGGCCACGTGCTCGTCATCTACGATGACCTGTCCAAGCAGGCTGTGGCCTACCGTCAGATGTCGCTGACGCTGCATCGTCCGCCCGGACGCGAGGCCTATCCTGGCGACATCTTCTACCTGCACTCTCGTCTGCTCGAGCGTGCCGTCAAGATGTCCAAGAAGAACGGTTACGGCTCCATGACGGCACTGCCGATCATCGAGACCCAGGACGGCGACGTCTCGGCCTACATTCCGACCAACGTCATTTCCATTACCGATGGTCAGATCTACCTGCAGTCCGAGCTCTTCTTCCAGGGTCAGCGCCCGGCAGTCGACGTGGGTATCTCCGTGTCCCGCGTCGGTGGCGATGCGCAGACCAAGGCCATGAAGCAGGTCGCCGGCAACCTCCGTCTGGACCTCGCTTCCTATCAGGAGCTCGCTGGCTTTACGCAGTTCGGCTCCGACCTCGACGAGGCTACTCAGAAGCAGCTGACCCACGGTGCTCGCATGACCGAGCTCCTGAAGCAGCCGCGTTACAAGCCGTTTGAGGTTGGCGAGCAGATCGTTACGCTGTTCGCTGGCAACGAGGGCTTCCTGGATGACCTGGAGATCGCCGACGTGCTGCCTTTCCGTGCCGAGCTCATCGAGTACATGGACAATGGCTTTGGTTCGCTGCTCGACAAGGTTCGCGCCAAGAAGATCGATGATGACACCAAGGCTGAGCTCTTGCGCGTCATCGGCGACTTCAAGCAGCAGTTCATGGCCAAGCACCATTCGGATGTTTCTGGATCAGAGGAGAACTAAGCCCCATGGCCAACCTTCGCGACATTAAGAAGCGAATCTCCTCGGTTACCACGACCAAGCAGATCACGCGCACGATGGAGATGGTCTCTACGGCCAAGATTCGTCGTGCCCTCGATCGCTCCAAGCAGGCCGAGCCCTATAAGGAGGCGCTGACCGACGTCATGTTGACGGTCGCCGGCGACGCCTCCTGTTCGGGCACCGATCCCATGCTGCAGAAGCATGAGAGCGTCAAGCATGGCCTGATTGTCGTTATTGCCTCGGACCGCGGCCTTGCCGGCGGTTTCAATACGACGGTGGAGCGCACGGCCGAAAAGCTCGCCGCTTCTTGGGCGAACGACGGCATCGAATGCGAGATCATCGCGTGCGGGCGTAAGCCGGCCACGTATTTCCGTGACCGCGCAAACGTTGTCATGCACTTTGAGGGCAACTCCTCTGAGCCCGATTTCAATCAGGCCCGCATGATCTCCTCTCATATCTGCGATGCGTATCGTGCCGGTGAGCTTGACCGTGTCGAGCTTGTCTACCACCACGCCAAGAACCGCGTGGATCAGGAGCTTCGCGTCGAGCATCTGTTGCCGCTCGACCCCGAGATGATCGCTATGGCCCACGGTCCGCGTAAGAACGAGACCGACGCCCCTAAGCGCATCTCGTCCACGTTCGAGTTCGTGCCCTCTCCCGAGCATGTTCTCGGCAAGCTTGTGCCGTCTTATATCCTGACGGTCATCTACCAGGCCCTGATCGATTCGGCGGCTGCCGAGCAGGGTGCACGCCGCAAGGCCATGCACTCCGCGACGGAAAACGCCACCGCGATCATCTCGACCCTTACCCGCACGTATAGTCGCGTGCGCCAGGCTTCGATCACGACCGAGATTAACGAGATCGTCGGCGGAGCCTCAGCATTGGAGGAACAGTAATGGCTAATAACACCGTAAAGCTTGCGGTCGAGGAAGCCACCAAGAAGACGACTGCCGGTGATGGTCGCATCGTGCGAATCATCGGCCCTGTCGTCGACGTCAAGTTTGACGGCGCGGTGCCCCCGATCTACAACGCGCTCACGGTCGAGGCCGAGACCCCGATCGGTCATCTGAGCACGATCCTTGAGGTCGAGAGCCAGCTTCCGGGCGGCGTCGTCCGCACGGTCGCCATGTCCTCGACCGACGGCCTGCAGCGCGGCCTCATCGCCACCGATACCGGTGAGCCCATGAAGATGCCCGTTGGTCCCAAGACGCTCGGCCGCATTTGGAACGTCATGGGCAAGCCCGTCGACGGCAAGCCCATGCCCGAGGTGGAGGAGTTCTACCCCATCCACCATGCAGCGCCCCGTTTCGACGAGCTCACCACCAAGACCGAGATCTTCGAGACCGGCATCAAGGCCGTTGACCTGCTCGAGCCCTACATCCGTGGCGGCAAGACGGGCCTGTTCGGCGGCGCCGGCGTCGGCAAGACCGTTCTGATTCAGGAGCTCATCAACAACCTCGCCCAGGAGCACGGCGGTACCTCGGTGTTCACCGGCGTCGGCGAGCGTACCCGCGAGGGCACCGACCTGTTCCTCGAGATGAGCGAGTCTGGCGTTATCGACAAGACCTGCTTGGTCTATGGTCAGATGAACGAGCCGCCCGGAGCGCGTCTGCGCATCGGTCTGGCCGGCCTTACCACCGCTGAGTACTTCCGCGATCGTGGCCAGGACGTTCTGCTATTCATCGACAACATCTTCCGCTTCTCCCAGGCAGGTTCCGAGGTTTCCGCACTGCTGGGCCGTATGCCGTCCGCCGTTGGTTACCAGCCCACGCTGGCTACCGAGATGGGCGACCTCCAGGAGCGCATTACCTCGACCAAGACGGGCTCCATTACCTCCGTCCAGGCTGTCTACGTCCCCGCAGACGACCTGACCGACCCGGCGCCTGCCACGACGTTTACGCACCTCGATGCCACCACGGTTCTTTCGCGTAGCATTTCGTCGCTCGGCCTGTTCCCGGCTATCGACCCGCTTGCGTCTTCCTCCGACGCTCTCGATCCCTCGATCGTCGGCGAGGAGCACTACCGTGTCGCCGTCAAGGTCCAGGAGCTCCTGCAGGAGTACTCCGACCTTCAGGACATCATCGCCATTCTGGGTATGGACGAGCTGTCCGAGGAGCAGCGCCTTACGGTCAACCGTGCCCGTAAGATTCAGCAGTTCCTCTCGCAGTCCTTCCACGTCGCCGAGAAGTTCACCGGCAACCCTGGTGTCTACGTCCGCGTCGAGGATACCGTCCGCTCTTTCGCCGAGATTGTCGACGGCAAGGCCGATGACCTGCCCGAGCAGGCTTTCCGCTATGCTTCCACGATTGAGGACGTGCGCGAGCGCGCCCGCAAGATGGGGGAGAAGTAGGTTATGCGTATCCGCATCGTGTGCCCCGTGAGCTGCGCCTATGAGGGCGACGCTGCGTTTGTGTCGATTCCGTCCACGGATGGCGAGTTTGGCGTCCTGCCCGCTCACTCCAGCGAGATCTGCACGATCGACCGCGGTTACGTTCGCGTTTCCGATAAGGCCATGGGCACTGTCGACCACACGTTTGCCGTGGCCGGCGGCTATGCCCAGGTTGCGGACGATGTCGTGACCGTTCTCGCCGAGCGCGCTTGCGATTTGGCGACCGTCGATGCCGACAAGCTTAAAGCTGATATTCAAGGTTTTGAAGAGAAGCTGGGTAATTTGTCGGAGGATGATGCACGCCGCGCCTACCTCTATAATGAAATCGCATGGTGTAAGCTCAAGCTTGCCCAATAGTCAAACGATTTAGCGTTCGACCATTTGCGAACACATCATGCCCGGGATGGCCCAGCCATCCCGGGCATGCTTTTTGAAAGGGTAGACCTTGGATATTATCCGCGTTGAGGGTGGCCACGCCATCGGAGGCTCCGTGCCCGTCTCGGGCGCCAAGAACTCCGCGCTCAAACTCATGGCGGCAACGCTTCTGGCGCCGGGCAAGACGACGCTGCAGAACGTGCCCGATATTTCCGATGTCCACGTGATGGGCAAGGTGCTCAAGGGCATGGGCGCTACGATCGATGTTCTCGACGAGCACACGCTCGAGATTGATACCTCTCAGGTCGATTCTTGGGAGGCCCCCTACGAGCTCGTTGCCAAGATGCGTGCTTCCACAGCCGTGATGGGACCCCTGCTGGGTCGCTTCCATCGCGCCAAGATCGCCATGCCGGGCGGCTGCAACCTGGGTGCTCGCAAGATCGATATGCACATTCTTGGTCTCGAGGCCCTGGGCGTTGAGTTCGATACCGCCCACGGTTACATCAACGCTAATGCGCCCCAAGGTCTGCGCGGTACCACCGTCACGCTCGAGTTCGCCAGTGTCGGTGCGACCGAGAACCTCATTATGGCATCCGTGCGCGCGAAGGGTACCACGGTTATCGACAATGCCGCCCGCGAGCCCGAGATCGTCGATCTCGCTAACATGCTCAACGAGATGGGCGCTAAGATTGTCGGCGCCGGTACGCCTGTCGTGACCATCGAGGGCGTGGAAGAGCTGCATCCCGTTACCCATCGCGTAGTGGGCGACCGCATCGAGGCCGGCACCTTTATCGTCGCCGGTGCGTTGATGGCCGACGATCGCGGTGTCGATGTCACGGGCTTTTGCCCCATTCACTTGGGCATGGTGCTCAAGAAGATGGAGCTCATGGGTATCGACTGCGAGCGCGTCGAGGATGGCGTCCATGTGAACCGTGCCGAGCGTATCAAGCCGGTCGACATCCAGACGCTTCCGTTCCCCGGTTTCCCGACCGACATGCAGGCGCAGATTATGGTGCTCTCCGCCCTTGCCGACGGCAGTTCCGTTATTACCGAAAACATCTTCGAGAATCGCTTTATGTTTGCCTCTGAGCTGGTGCGCATGGGTGCCGACATTCGTATCGAGAGCCATCACGCCATGATTCATGGCGTCAAGGGCTTCTCGGGTGCACAGGTTACCTCGCCCGATCTGCGTGGCGGAGCGGCCCTCGTCGTAGCGGGCTTGATCGCCGACGGGACGACCGAGGTTTCGGCCATCCATCACATCAAGCGCGGCTACGAGCAGTTTGTCGAAAAGCTGCAGGCGCTCGGCGCGCATGTCGAGCATGCTACCGTCCCCGATCCCGTCATCTACTAATACAGGTTGCCTATGTTTAATAAAAAGCCCCTCGCGGATACCACCGCCCGAAGACCCTCAACTGGTGCGCAGGCCAAGATCTACAGTCGCGATAACGTGGCTCGCTATTCCGAGCGCGCTCGTCAACGTCGTCGTAGCCACACGATTCGTCACGTCGCGCTCATTGTCGTGCTTGGCGTGCTGCTGAGTGCCACTACCGCTGCCGGCCTGTGGTTTGCCACCATTATGGGCAAGCTCGGCGATTCTAATGTCATTACCGACAATCTGCGTCGGGTTCTGGTTGACACCGATGAGGCAAAGGATCCGTTCTACGTGCTGCTTCTTGGCACCGACGGCCGTCCGGGCGAGGATACGTATCGTGCCGACTCGATTATCCTGGCACGCATCGACCCCACGCAAAAGCAGGCGACGCTCATTTCCGTTCCGCGCGACACCAAGGTCGAGTACAAGGGCGAGACCATGAAGATCAACGCCTGCCATACCGTTGGCGGCGCCGAGGCCATGGTCGAGGCGGTCAACGAGCTGTGCGGTGTTCAGATTTCCCACTATGCCGAGGTCAGCTTCGACGGTATGCAGGCGCTGATTGATTCGGTTGGCGGTATCGACATTAACGCAACCGATGATGTTGACGACCCCGAGCACCTGGATATTAAGATTACCGCTGGCCAGCAGCATATGGACGGTGCCACCGCCCTTACCTATGCCCGCTGCCGCTACACCTATGCCGACGGCGATTACACGCGCATGCGCCACCAGCGTCAGGTGCTTGGCGCCCTTGCCAACCAGATTCTCAATAACTTCGATGCCACGAAGATCTTTGGCCTGGTTAATTCGCTGTCCGATATGCTCGTAACCGATATGAGCGTTCAGGATATCGTGGCTACGGTCAACGCCATGCGCGGTATGGATGTCGACGGTATCTACTCGGCCAACCTGCCCTCGTACGCCGACGACAGCACCATGATCGACGGTGTGAGCTACGTCTTTGTCTACGAGGACGAGCTCAAGGAAATGATGGAGCGCGTCGATGCCGGCAAGGATCCCAAGGGTCCCAACACCATGGGTCTTTCCGACGGTTCCAGTTCTACGATCGGCGACCTGAACAACAACACGTCTGACGACTACGCAAACGGTACCGCAACTTCATCGGTCAGCTCTGACGATTCCGATGACTCAGGCGATTCGAGCGATTCGGACTACTACGAAGAGCCCACCGGCGACGGCAACGGCTACGAGGCCAACTATTAGAGTTACGCGGTTTTACCAAACCGCATAACCGCTTGACGCTGCAAACCCGCCAGAGCGGCAATCTGCCTTTCAACTTCGGCGGCATGATCAAAAGATCAATGCCGCCTTGTTTCAAGGCACCTTGCTCGCTCTGGCGGGTTTTCGCTGTCCGCGCCAAAACATCGGCGTTGCCGGAACACTTGGCACTTGGGGACGTTCCTTTTGTGCCGGCAGTTTGGGACACTCCTTGCGTTAAGAGGCTGACGTGCGTCAACCTGTTCTCATTGCAGCAAAAAAATCGCCCCGTTCTTGCTTGAGGACGGGGCGATTCGTCTTTTGGACTTGTGCAGCCAGGCTTATGCAAAGCGGGCGACGAGCTCCTGGAGCACGTCGGTCATCTTGACGAGCGAACTGACCGGGACGAACTCGTTGACGCCGTGGTAGCAATAGCCGCCGGTGGAAAGGTTGGGGCAGGGCAGACCGCGGAACGACAGCTGGGCGCCGTCGGTGCCGCCACGAATCGGCAGCACTTGGGGCTCAACGCCGCAGGCAAGATAGGCTTCCTTGGCAACATCAATAAGCTCGGGATAGTCACGAACGATCTCGGCCATATTTCGATACTGCTGCTTAATCTCGACCGTCACGCGCTCCTCACCTAGACGCTGGTTGAGCATCGAGGCGGCGGCATCAATAAGGTCGAGTTTCTGCTGGAACTTGGCGGCGTCATGGTCGCGGACGATATAGCGCGCTGTGGCGTGATCGACGGTCGCAGATACACCCTCAAGGTGATAAAAGCCCTCGTAGCCTTCCGTATACTCCGGTCGCTGCACGTAGGGGAGCAACGCGTTGAAGTCGCAGAACAGATTGCCTGCGTTGACCATACGGCCCTTAGCGTCGCCCGGGTGGATGGACTGGCCCTCAAAGCGGACGGTCGCCTCGGCGGCGTTAAAGCACTCCCACTCCAGTTCGCCGATGGGGCCGCCGTCGACCGTGTAGGCGTACTTGCAGCCAAAGGTATCGATATCCAACAGCTCGGCTCCGTGGCCGATCTCCTCGTCAGGGCAGAAGCAAATGCCGAGTGCGGGATGGGGCAGAGAAGGGTCCTGAGCGATACGCGCGACAAGCGACATGATCTCGGCGACGCCTGCCTTGTCGTCTGCGCCCAGCAGCGTGGTGCCGTCGCTGCAGACCAGGTCCTCACCCGCGAGGTCATTCAGGGCGGGAAGCTTGGCGGTACTCATGGCAACGGGTTTACCGTCAACCGTGCCGCAGACCAGGTCGCCGCCTTCGTAGTGCACGATGTGCGGCTTCACGCCGGCGCCCGGTGCAACTTCGGTGGTGTCGAGATGGGCGATCAGGCCCAGGGCGGGCTTGTCCTCAGCGCCCGCACTTGCGGGGATATGCGCGCAGACATAGGCGTGCTCGGTCACGTGGGCATCTTCCGCACCAAGCTCGCGCAGCTCTTCAGCCAGCACGTTGGCAAGGTCAAACTGAACGGCGCTCGAGGGTACCTGGTCGCAGTTTGCATCCTCGGACTGCGTGTTGATCTGGACGTAGCGCAAAAAGCGTTCGAGGACATCGGGGCTCGTGGTGGTGTTTTCCATAAAGACCGCTCCAATCTTGGTCGTCGTGTGCAACAAGAACTCTAGCACGGTATGCCACGGCATACCACGACGCTTGGATGGGGTAGAATCAGCCATTGAATGCAGAAGGGACGGAAGATCATGGATACGACAAATAGCTCGCGCGAACTACATCTGACGGTGGCGAACGAAGACTACTTGGAGTGCATGGTTCGCATTGAAAGCGAAGAGGGGGAAACCAACGGCGTGCGATCGGTCGACATCGCGCAGCGTCTTGGCGTCTCCAAGGCATCGGTCAATAAAGCGGTTTCGGCGCTCAAGGCATCCGAACTTGTCGAGCAATCGCACTACGGCAAGGTAGTCCTGACCGATCGCGGCCGCGAGGTTGGTACGGCTATCTGGTACCGTCATCGCCTCATCCGCACGTTTTTGGTTCAGGAGCTCGGTGTCGAATTTGAGCGAGCCGATTCCGAGGCCTGCATGATGGAGCATGCGCTTTCCGAGGACACGATGAACCGCTGGCTCGCCTATCTCGAAAAGCAGGGAATCAGCGTCGAGGAATAGCGGGATATATATGGATACGAGTTATTACAACCGCTTTGGTGCCGAGGAACTTACGCGCCGCTTGTCGAGCGAGACCTTGTTGGCGCAGGGTCCCATGGGCAGTGTTCTGTTGAGTGAGTACGATGCCGCCGACATTCCACCGGCGTTTTGGAATCTGGCAGAGCCGCAGACCGTTTCTCGTATCCATCGCTTGTATGTCGCCGCCGGCGCGCAGGTGCTCATTACCAACACCTTTCAGGCATCGAGCTATGCCCTCAAGCACGACCAGATTGCGCCGTCCGTGGCGGAGGTCAATCGCGGGGCTGTCGACGATGCCCGCCAGGCGCACCCTCAGCTGCTGCTGGGCTCGATGGGCCCGATCGGTATTGAGTGGTTTGCCGAGGACTCTGCCGAGTATCGTGAAATCCGAGGCATTGCGCGCGAACAGGCGCACGCCTTGCTCAATGCTGGTGTTGACGGTCTGCTGATCGAGACGGTGACGTCTATCCGTAATTTGCAGCCCATGCTTGCCGGCGCCCGAGATGCCGCCGATGGCATGCCTGTTCTGGTGAGTTTTGTCGTTGACGATAAAGGCGACCTGTTGGGCGATGGCCTCAACATCGAGGCAGCCGTTTTGTACGCCGAAAAACACGGCGCAAACTCGGTTGGTGTTAATTGCTGTTCGCTTGCGGCCGCGAACGCGGCGGTGCCCAGGATGGTTGCATCGGCGACTACTCCCGTCACGGTGCGTCCCAACGTGGGCGACCCGGTCCAGACTCAGGATGGCCCCGTATGGCACGAGAATCCCGAAGCTTTCGCGCGCGCATGCATCGAATGGAGACATGCCGGTGCCGCAATGGTGGGCAGTTGCTGTGGAACCACGGCAATCACTACGGCCGCGATGGCCGAGGCGCTCGATATATAAAGGGCAAAACCGCTCCATACGGGGCGGTTTTTTTATTGTTTGCATGTCCTCGGCAGCATTTGCCCAAATGGTGAATGCTGGTGCCGGCAGGTTGCCGAGTGCATGTTGCGGGTATACCCCATGCGTACCATGATCCAAACACTGTGAGGTGTCTGCGCGTGTGCGCGATAATTCATTTTGGAACTGACGGTTGGCGCGCTCGCGTCGATGAGGACTTCACTGCCGATAACGTTGCCCGTATCGCCGATGCCGTCGGCGAGTTGTGGCAAAAGACCAATCCGGGCAAAACGGTATATATAGGGTTCGACACCCGGCCCCTGGCGCGCGAGTTCGCTGAGCTTGCGGCGGGCGCGCTAGCAGCGCACGGGCTAGACGCCGTGCTCGCTTCGCGGCCTGTCCCGACCCCTGCCCTTACGTGGGCGGCGGCTTATGACGGTGAGGCGTGCGGCGCGCTCATGGTGACGGGGTCCCATCATCCGCAGGGTTATCTGTGCCTCAAGATTCGCATGGGTGACGGCTCGACCGCCAACCAGGATGTCATCGAAGAGCTCGAAGAGACTATGGCTCCCGAGCCAATGGGGATCGAGGGGCAATATCGCACCGCGGATATCATTCCTGACTATATGCAGGCGGTGGCATCGTTTGTCGATGCCGAAGCCATCCGCGCCGCGCACTTGCGCGTGGTTGTCGATCCCATGGGCGGCGCAGCCCAGGGCTATCTAGCCGACTTGCTGCGCGAGCTTGGCGTTGAGGTGCACGAGATTCACGCCGGGCAGGTGTCTGATCAAGAAGATATCTGCCCCGACCCCGTTGAGCCTTGGGTGGACACTTGCGAGCGCACGGTTATCGAGGACGGAGCTTGCGCTGGCCTGGTGACCGACGGCGACGCCGACCGTATCGGCGCGGTTGACGAGCGCGGCAGATATATACATCCGCATCAGATCATGGCGCTCGTTTTGGGCGACTTGGTTCAATTTCGCAATTTGGAGGGGCGCGTCGTCGTCAATCTTTCATGCTCGACGCTCGTGCGTCGCATTGCCGAGGCGCTTGGCTGCCGCGTGACCGTCAAACCAGTCGGTTTCAAATATATAGCGGCGGAGATGAAGAAGGGCGGCGTCCTCATGGGCGGCGAAGAAGCCGGTGGTATCGGCATCGCCGCGCATATGCCCGAGCGTGATGGAATCCTCGCCTGTCTGATTCTGTGTGAGCTTATGGCAAAGACGGACGCGCCTTTGGGCGTTCTGGTCGACCAACTCGAGGACAGTTTTGGTAAGACGAGTTACGGTCGACGCGATTTGCGCCTTGAGGCCGAAGATGCCGAAACGTTACGAACCCTGCTGCCGGGCGTAAACCCCAAGTCGATTTGTGGCAAGGTGCCGCAAAACGTTAGTCATATGGACGGCTTGCGTCTGTCATTCGAGGATGACACGTGGCTGCTGGTCCGTCCTAGCGGGACCGAACCGGTGGTGCGCGTCTACGCCGAGGGGTTCTCGGTGGAAGAACGTGATGAGTTGCTCGATGCTGGCTGTGCTTTAGCTAGGGGGACGTATCCGCTTTAACCATGAGGCTGCCTTATATAAAGAGATGCTCGGCGAGCGGTAGGTAACGGCTGGCAAACGTTAGTCGGATCAGAAGATGTGTAGGAAATGTGTACGCCCAGATTCCCGCCCACGGGGCCCCTCCGGTCTGGCAATATATCTCCTTGCCGC
>CABVCF010000047.1 GCA_902496775.1 uncultured Collinsella sp. | reverse complement strand
GAAAGCGCTCCGGGGGCCTGACGCTTTCGCGCACTCAAATTGGACATTTTGGCCATCGAACGGCACTACCGCCACGGGGCACCTTCTCGCAAAGACAGCAACGTCCCCCTTGCGGCAGCCGCCACAGCACTCGCCGCTGTAGGCGCCGGCCTCGTCGCCTACAGTGCCCGCCGCACGGCGCTCGAGATCGACACCGCCAATGAGGCCAATTCGGATAGGCCTCGCTAGCTCCTAGTTACTTTTGTGAGAGGCGCCGACTCGGCTCATCGAACATCAAATGGGCTGGTTCTGAATACCCAGAGCCAGCCCATTTCGCATTAGATATCGTCAGTGGAGTCGAGTTCTTCCTCAAGCTTGGCACGGCGTCTTTTCGCCGTGAAAAACGTTGCGCACAGGGCAGCAAACGTGGCCGCGAAAATCGTCGCACCGCAGAACACGCCCGTGGCCAGGTTCGCCAACCAAAAGACGCTTTCGAGCGGTACGATCTGCGCCTCAGCGATACAGCGCATTGCGGCAATAACAAGCGCGAACGCGGCGCCGCTAAGACCGCTGAGAAGTAGGAAATATCCAACAGGAAGATGCTCGGTTTGCCCAAAACGATTGGTATCGACATAGCCCTTCCGCGTTTGCAGTCCTGCGCAAATCAACATCACGAGAACGAGCCACAAATACATGGCTGCCTCGAACGGCGTTGCAAAGCCATGTGGCATTTCACTGGCGTCGCTGTGAACCCACGCAACCTGTCGAGCTATAAACTGGTAGAAAAATATCATCAACATGCCAAACGAAAGCAGCACGAAACCAATCTTGTAGATCTTCGCGCTCTCAGCCTCCAGGCGCTCATCCTTTGGGCCGGCATATTCACGCCACTTTTGCACGAGTTTTAAATCTTCAAATTTCATAGCGAACTCCTAAAGAGCGTCAGGGTCGACGTCGCTCTCGTCTTCCCAAAACAAGTCGTTCAACGTAACGCGTAGCGCTTTACAGATTGCCACGCACAAATTGAGCGTGGGGTTGTAGCCGCCCGCCTCGATCAGGCCGATGGTCTGGCGCGTAACGCCCACGGCCTCGGCCAAGTCAGCTTGCGAAAGGCCAACCGCCGCGCGCGCCGCCTTCATGCGTAGGTTCTTTTTGCCCGGCATGGAGTTCCTTTCGTAGTAATGGACAGATATCCGTTGCAACATGACAGAAATATATTGCATATATCAGACAATGTCAACTATATCTGTCATTATGAAAACCATGTCTGTCATCACCATGCGGACATAACAATTTCAATTCGCTATTCAAACTTACTCGGACAGAACCGACTCGGTTTTGTCCGAGTAAACGAATCTCCATCGAACTCCGAACGATTGTTCGATGGATTTCGTGTTGGTTGGAATCGTCTGTGGGCTGGGCTATGCTACCTTGACTATCTATATGACTTAAACGCAGCAAGGGAGCACCGAGAGAGCGAGTATGGCAAAAAACACCGCAAACTATGGTAACGACAGTATCCGCCAGCTCAAGGACGAGGAGCGCGTACGTCTGCGTCCCGCCGTCATCTTTGGCTCGGACGGGCTCGACGGCTGCGCACATGCCGCCTTCGAGATCCTGTCCAACGCCGTTGACGAGGCGCGCCAGGGCTACGGCAAGCTCATCACCCTTACCGCCTTTCGCGATGGCTCCATTCAGGTAGAGGACAATGGCCGTGGCTGCCCGCTCGACTGGAACCCTTCCGAGAAGCGCTTTAACTGGGAGCTCGTCTTTTGTGAGCTCTACGCCGGCGGCAAATACAATAACAACCAGGGCGGCGACTACGACTTCTCGCTCGGCACCAACGGCCTGGGCTCGTGCGCGACCCAGTACGCTTCCGAGTACATGGACGTTACCGTCTGGCGTGACGGTAACAAGTACTCCTTACACTTTAAGAAGGGCAAGGTTGTCGGCGCCAAGAAGAAGGCACTCGAGATTGAGCCCAGCGACGAGGGCCGCACCGGCACCACTATCAAGTGGCGCCCCGATCTTGAGGTCTTTACCTCGATTAGCATTCCCCACGATTGGTATCGCGAGACCATGCGCCGTCAGGCCGTGGTCAACGCCAACGTGACCTTCCGTCTGCGCATCGAGGGCGACGATGGCGAGTTTTCCGAAGAGGACTTTTGCTACCCCAAGGGCATCGAGGACTACGTGCTCGAGAAGGTCGGCACCGACTACCTTACCGAGCCCTTCTTTATCGAGGCCGACCGTCGCGGTCGCGATCGCGAGGACCTGCCCGACTACAATGTAAAGATCACCGCGTGCATGTGCTTCTCGCGCACCTTCACGATGCAGGAGTACTACCACAACTCCTCCTGGCTCGAGAACGGCGGCTCGCCCGAGAAAGCGGCCCGTAGCGCTCTGACCAGTGCCATCGATGCCTACATTAAGCAACAGGGCAAGTACAACAAAAACGAGAGCGGCATCAAATGGCAGGACGTCCAGGACTGCCTGGTGCTGGTGACCAACTGCTTCTCCACTCAGACGTCCTACGAGAACCAGACCAAGAAGGCCATCAATAACCGCTTTATCCAGCAGGCTATGACGGCCTTCTTTAAGGAGCGCCTCTCGACCTACTTGATCGAGAATAAAGACGCCGCCAACAAGATCATGGAGCAGGTGCTCATCAACAAGCGCTCGCGCGAGAACGCCGAGAAGACGCGTCAGAGCATCAAGACCAACCTGCAGCAGAAGACCGACATGGCCAACCGCGTGCAGAAGTTCATCGACTGCCGCTCCAAGGACAAGAGCCGCCGCGAGATCTACATCGTAGAGGGCGACTCGGCAGCAGGCGCCATTCGCACCTCGCGCGATGCCGAGTTCCAGGGCGTTATGCCCGTCCGCGGTAAGATCCTCAACTGCCTAAAGGAGGACTACCCGCGCATCTTTAAGTCCGACATCATCATGGACCTTATGCGTGTGCTGGGCTGCGGTGTGGAAATCAAAGACAAACGCATTAAGAACCTCGGTGCCTTTGACCTGGACAACCTCAACTGGAACAAGGTCATCATTTGTACGGATGCCGACGTCGATGGCTACCACATCCGCACGCTCGTACTCACCATGCTCTACCGCCTGGTGCCAACGCTTATCGACGAGGGCTACGTGTATATCGCCGAGTCGCCGCTCTACGAGATCAACTGCAAAGAGAAGACCTACTTTGCCTACACCGAGCTCGAGAAGAACGGCATCCTCAAGGAGATCGGCGACCAGAAGTGTTCCATCAACCGCTCCAAGGGTCTTGGTGAGAACGATCCGGACATGATGTGGCTCACTACCATGAACCCCGAGACGCGTCGTCTGATCAAGGTGGAGCCCGAGGACGTCACCAGGATGGAAACTATGTTCAACCTGTTGCTGGGCAACGACGAGGCAGGCCGCAAGCGCCATATCTCCGAGCACGGCAAGGAATACCTGGACCAGCTGGACCTGCAGTAACAGCAAATCGATAACGACGGCCCATAAGAAGTTCAAGAGGAAATCGTGGCAAAGAAGAAGACGAAGAACCAGCCAAAGAAAAAGCAGGTCAACGCCGAGAACGTCATCGGCCTGCACTCCGAGATCACCGACCAGCCGATCACGCAGACGCTCGAGGTCAACTACATGCCCTACGCCATGAGCGTCAACGTCTCGCGCGCGTTCCCCGAGATCGACGGCTTTAAGCCCTCGCACCGCAAGCTGCTCTACACCATGTACAAGATGGGTCTGCTCAAGGGCGAGCGCCAGAAGAGCGCCAACATTGTGGGCCAGACCATGAAGCTCAACCCGCACGGCGATGCCGCGATCTACGAGACGATGGTGCGTCTGGCGACGGGCAACGAAGCGCGCCGTTCGTTGAGTCGAAGGGCAACTTTGGCAAGTATTATTCGGGCGATCTGAGCTACGCCGCCTCGCGTTACACCGAGGCCAAGCTCTCCCCCATCAGCGCCGAGATCTTCAAGGACATCGACAAGGACCCGGTCGACTTCGTCGACAGCTACGACGGCGCCATGAAGGAGCCGCGCCTGCTGCCCACCACGTTCCCCAATATCCTCGTCTCGGCCAACAAGGGCATCGGCGTCGCCATGGCGTCCGACATCTGCGGTTTCAACCTCAACGAGGTCTGCACCGCCACCATGCACTACCTGCAGGATCCCGACTGCGACCTGCTCGAGTACATGCCCATGCCCGACTTCTCGACCGGCGGCGAAATTATCTACCGCCGCGAGGAGATGGAAAAGATTATCGAGACCGGCCTTGGCAGCTTCCAGATCCGCTCCCGCTGGCGCTGGATTCCCGAAGAGCGCATCATCGAGGTCTACGAGATCCCCTACACCACTAAGACTGATGTCATCATCGAGCGCATCGTCAAGCTCTCCAAAGAGGGCAAGGTCAAGGAGATCGCTGACATCCGCGACGAAACCGACCTCTCGGGTTTGCGCATCGCCATCGACCTTAAACGCGGCGTCGACCCCGACAAGCTCATGGCCAAGCTCTATCGCTCGACCACGCTGCAGGATTCGTTCTCGTGCAACTTCAACGTGTTGGTCGATGGTTACCCTCGCGTTATGGGCGTGCGTCAGATCCTGCACGAGTGGGTCAAGTGGCGTATTGAGTCCACGCGTCGCCGCATTAACTTTGACCTGGGTAAAAAGTCCGAGCGCCTGCACCTGCTGCACGGCCTCGAGGCGATTTTGCTCGATATCGACAAGGCCATCGCCATCATCCGCGGCACCAAGCTCGAGGCCGAGGTCGTGCCCAACCTTATGAAGGGCTTCGACATCGACGAGACGCAGGCGGAATTTGTTGCCGAGCTCAAGCTCCGCAACATCAACGAGGAGTACATCCTCAACCGCACCAAGGACATTGCCAAGCTTGAGGGCGAGATTGCCGAGCTTGAGGAGATCCTCTCCAGCGAGGAGAACATCAAGAAGGTCATCAGCGACGAGCTGGCCGCGGTCAACAAGAAGTACGTGATGCCGCGCCGCACGGGCAGGATTGAGCCCCATGAGGTTATCGAAGTAAGCTTGGAGCCCGAGGTCGAGGAGTACCCGGTTACCATCATGCTCTCGCGCGATGGCTATCTTAAGAAGATGACGGACCGCGTGCTCAAGAAGGCAACCACGCTCAAGTACAAGGACGGCGACAAACCCTTTATCGAGTTCCCGTCCTCCAACACCCACGAGCTGCTGGTCTTTACCAATAAGAGCCAGGTGTACAAGTGTAAGGTTGCGGCGTTTGAGGACACCAAGTCGGCACAGCTGGGCTCGTACCTGCCCACCGACCTCGAGATGGAACCCGACGAGAGCGTCATCTGGGTTATCGACCCCGAGGACTACAAGGCCGACGTGCTGTTCGTCTTTGAGAACGGCCGCGCGGTGCGCGTCGCACTTGCCGGATACGTTACCAAGACCAACCGCAAGCGCCTCAAGAACGCCATCTACGGCGGCAGCAAGCTGCTGTATGCGCAGGTGCTCAACACAGATCGTGACATCGCGCTGGTCTCGAGCGACTACCGCCTGATGAACTTCAGCACGTCGCTACTCAAGACCAAGACGACAACCAACACGCAGGGCGTCCAAGCCTTTACGGCCAAGAAGGGCCGCTCGGTCACCACCGTCGGCACAACCGAGGAGATTCTTGGCGCCGGCGTCTCGGCCGAGAAGTTCACCGCACAGAGCCTCCCCTCCGCCGGTGCCCTTATGAAAGAAAACGACATGCCGAGCCTGTTTGACTAGGACAGCGGCAGTCGAACTGGTCCAAGCCACAAACCAACGGGGCCCGGAGCGCAGTAAATGCCGCGCTCCGGGCCCCGCTCGCTGCAACGTAGTCGGAATAATAGGAATCCCCGTTTTTCACTCCTGCAATCCCGCGGCACAAGACATGTTAAACCGTTAGCAAAACTTGCAAAAATTAGCAAAAGTTGCAAAAATTAGCAAAACCTGCAAAGGGGCCACCATGGATCGCAGCAAATGTCTCCGCCATGCAGGCATGCTCGAAGATATTATCGAGCGAACCAAAGAAGCCGCAGATAGCTACCTCTCACAGCCTCACGCGCGCATAAACGGCGTTCAAATTGGTCCAGTGGGCATCGATTGGACATATGCTCAAGAGGCTCAGGGCAACTGGCGCACGTGCATGAATGGCATCTTCAGGCAACTCGAGAAGCATGGCATCGGGCTTCTCTCGAAACGACCTATCGAGAGCTTTCCGATAAAGACATTGAGTTTTTACTCGCGATGCTGCCCGATTCTGGCCCCAGCAGGGTCTCGGAGATAGCCAAACGCATGGGCGTCGCCAGCAACTACGCAAGCCAATACAAACGCCGCCTTCTCGAGGACGGCGTCATCGGGGAACGTGGGCGTGGTCTCGTTGGCTTTGACATCCCCGCATTCAGGGAGTTCCTGAGCGAGAAAGTCTCCTAGCACGCGGAGATTGTCCATAAGGACATCAACGCATGGCAATCAGTAATCCTCTTGGTAAGGGAAGTAGGCTTTCCGCCAACGCTGATTGCCATGCGTTCTTCTTGTCCTTAGGCGAGCTTGCGAGCGAGCTCTCGCACCTCTTTCAACTTGGGCGACGATGCCATGCTGTCGCGCTCGGTCATACCGCTGATGGTGATAATGCCCTGGTCCTCCCACTTGCAGTACGCGCAGGTTGACTTGTACATGGCGATCGCCGCGTCATAGACGCCCTCACTGTGACTATCGAGTAAAAGGGCCGTCTTGGTGAACGGGAAGCCCGTAGCACCGAAGGCGTACAGGCGGTCGACAGCGGCCTTCTCCTGCGCAGTGATATCAAACCAGTAGATAGGCGAAGCGAAGACAACCATATCGGCGCCTTTCAGCGACTCGATCACGTCGGCCATGTCATCCTTCTGCACACAGGTGCCCTCATGGGTAAAGCAGTACTGACATCCCAGACAACCAGCAATCTTCTTGCTGGCAACGCGGACGACTTCGACCGTATTGCCGCCCTCGCGCGCGGTCTCAGCAAAGGCCTCGACCATGGTGTCGGTATTGGCACCCTTGCGCGGGCTACCGCTCAATACAACGATATTCATAAGAATCTCCCTTCTTCATGCCGCAGGCGCGCGGCATACATTTCGTTGTAACCAAAACGGATGGAGCTATTCAGTCGTCTGTAGATCGCATCTCTCGTTCGCGCTCTCTAGACACAATCTTATTGGCTGATAACTCCTCGGCCACCTTGATTCTCTCTCCGAGAATTGAACAGCAAATCGTTGCTCACAAAGTATCGACTGTGGGAAAATTAGCTTGAGCTTTCTCCCTGCTCGCGTAAGCGTTCGCGTGAAAGAGCCTAGCCGCATCGGCCAGGCGCAATATAGATCCGCGGAAACCGGCCTACGAACAAGGAGCGTCTTATGTATGGACAGCATGTTGCACCGCAGACCCATAACAAACGGACTGGCCTGTCTATCCGCGACGTCAAGCATCATGCAGACGCCAGAATCGCCGCCTTCGGAGTAAGCATTCTTGTGGCAGGACTGCTTTTGCTACCCTGCGTAGCACTGGCGACCGAAATGCCCGAAACCGATGTCGCAGCACCCATTACCTGCGACGAAGCCAACGCGGAAGGCAGCCTCACAGCTACCACCGTTGTCGACCATAACTATGACCTGGAGCTTCCTCCTGCCTTCATGTTGGTCCAGAATGAGGCGTTTGTATACGATTTCCCCGACAAACCCGAGGACTTCATCTACGGGCTTAATGACACCGTCCATCTCTTCAAGATCGACACCGATACCGAAGGCCTTATAAAAACCGAGAACCCCAAAGAGGCCAGCGTCTCTATTGCCCTGACCATGATCGACAATCACGTTAGAGCAACCGCAGTCTTTACAGGCGGCTACGCCGACGACCAAATCCCTTACAGGCTGAACCTCATCAGCTCAACTCACCTTAGCACACACGTTGACCGCGACTTCGACAGCGGGCAGGGGATTATGCACGAGACGCGGCACGATTACTACATCCGCTACGTCTTCGACAGCGACGTGCACTTGATTGCAACCGATACGAGCGGTTCCAAACCCGATCCAAGTGTTAAACCGAGCCCAGAGGTCAAACCCGAACCGGAAACCAAGCCCGAGCCCACACCGCAGCCCAAGGCAGAAAAGCCCGCGGCAAATCCCGTTTCCACCAAGGCAGTAACGGCAGTTAAACCAGCCGAGACCACCCTACCCGCGACGGGCGACAACAGCGCGATAGCGGCAGCCCTGAATGTTGCCGGTGGTGTAGTCGCGGCAGTTGGCATTTCCGCAACAAGGCGTCGCAACCACTAGCCAGCATTTCGTACCCCGCAGACAAAGCTCTATCCCCGCTCCGATGAGCTTTACTCACCGAGAAGTTTCTTCCCCACGGAAATGAGTTTCTTTCCAACGGCCGCCTTCACGCCATCAACGCCCCGCGAAACCGTCGAAACAGACTGTGCCGAACCGCCATCGAGCTCTACCCCATCGCAAACAGTGTCGACGGCGTCTTCTGGCAACATTTTTGGTCGCCATAGCTCCGATTCGGCAGGGCCCAGTCTCCGCTCGATCTCGAGCAAGACTTGTAAGGAGTCCACAGTCAAGATCAACTACGGGAATCGTGACGAGCCGATACCGCCCGCATGCCCCCTTCGGAATAGGCGCTGAGCAGCTCCTGGGCGTAGGCGAACTCGAGCCCTCGCCTCCAACCGAGCAGGCGGTTGACCGCGAGATTTCCCTGGACGTTGTGAACGAAGAACAGAGAGGCGACTGCCAGCCCCAGCTCCCGGGTCGCCCGGTGAAGGCGAGGAAGAAAGGCACGAAGGGAAACAGAGCGTTCCGTCGGGAAGTCGGAACGCTCTGTTTGCATTTTTGGGATCGTCCCAAACCCTTGCCAGTTCTGTGGCGGATGCCGAAAGCTGCAGATCGATTATCTGCGGATAGTATTAATCCATGCCTGAATATCTTTCTCAGAGGTACGGAGCATGGATTCATCGAACTGCACATCGAGGCCCGGCATCACGATTGCGCCTTTGCAGGCTTCCTCAAAGTCCTTCAGCGCGTGTCCCAGCCAGCCGCCATTGGTGGCAAACGGATACACGGTCTTCCCGGTCAGGTCAGCCCGCTCCAGGAAACTGCGCATGGCGGGCGCAAAGGTGTACCACCGGACAGGAGAACCCAGGATGATGGTGTCGTAATCTCTCCAGCCAATGTGTAGCGGCTTCAGTTCCGGGCAATAACCCTCGGCAGTCTCACGCTGCCCCTGATTGACGACTTCATCATAATCGCCATCGTAGGGAACAACCGTATCCATACGAGCAATATCCCCGCCGATTTCCCTCTGGATCATCTCGGCGATGCGCTTCGTGTTGCCTCCGTAGGAGTAGTACAGAATCAAGGTTTTCATTTCACGCTTTCTCCTCATGCAAGAGGTTTTCCGCTGAACACGGGAAATGCGCTGAATTCACCATAGTTGGCGATGCGCTCCATGTTCTTGAGAGTTTCCATGTCTTCCTCGGAGATCGCGAAATCCACGTCCGCGTTGCTTTCCATGTGGGCGGGATCTGCCGTCTTGGGAAGCGCGACGGCTCCAAGCTGAAGGACATAGCGGATGCAGAGCTGGGCGGCAGATACGCCGTACTTCTCTGCCATCTTAACGATCGCCGGATTCTTCAGCGCCTCGCCGTGGGCGATGGGAGAGTATGCCTCCACCTGAATGCCCTGCGCCTTGCAGAAGTCCACCAATGCCGAATCGGTGTTGGTGATGTGCAGGAGGATCTGATTGACCATGGGCATCACGCGGCAAGAGCTCAGGAGGTTCTCAAGGTCATCTTGCAGGAAGTTGGACACGCCGATTACCTTGACCTTGCCCGCCGCCCGCGCATCCTCCAACGCACGCCAGACCTCTTTGTTCTCCTCGAAATAGCGCTTCTCCACACGGAACTCGCCCCACGGCTGGGGAGAGTGGATGATCATCTGGTCGAGGTAGCCGAGCCCCATCCTCTCCAGCGTCTCATCGATGGACTTCGCCGCATCCTCGTAGGTCTTCAGCTCTGCCGCGATCTTGCTGGCGACGAAAAGCTCTTCCCGGCGAACGCCGCAGGTGTGCACGCCCTCGCCGACGCCGCGTTCGTTTCCGTAGGCCTGCGCGGTGTCGATCAGGCGATAGCCCAGCTTTACCGCCTCGCGAACGGCTTCCGCCGCCTCGGCATCGTCGATGAACCAGGTGCCCAGTCCCAGCTTGGGAACCTGGACTCCGTTTGCCAACGGGTAGGCTTCATTCAAAATCATCGTTCTACTCCTCGCCCCAGATATCCTTTGCCATGCGGAAAACCGCCCACGCCTTGGGCCAGCCGCAGTAGAAGGCTGCATGGGTCACGACCTCCGCGATTTCTTCTTTTGTAATACCGTTCTTCTTTGCCGTCGTCAGGTGATAGCGGAAGCTCTCATCGGTAAGCCCCTGAGCCATCAGCGCGACGACGGTCACGAGGGAGCGGTCACGGAGGCTGAGCTGCCCCTCTCGGCTCCAGACCTCTCCGAAGAGCACGTCATCGTTCAGTTCCGCGAATTTCGGGGCAAATTCGCCCAGGGCATCTCTGCCTGCCGTCTGCTTGACTGCCATGTTTCGTTCCTCCCTACAGCCTTGCGTACTCTTCATGGGATACCGGCTCGCACCACTCGTTCTCGCAATTCTCGCCGGGAACCTCCACGGCGATATGGCTGAACCAGCTGTCCTTCTTCGCTCCGTGCCAGTGCTTGACGTTGGCGGGGATCATCACAACGCTGCCCTCGTGCAGGCTGACGGCGGCCTTGCCTTCCTCCTGGTACCAGCCCTCGCCAGCCGTGCAGAGCAGGAGCTGACCGCCTCCTTTGTCCGCGTGATGGATATGCCAGTTGTTGCGGCATCCCGGCTCGAAGGTCACGTTGGCGGCGAGCAGGCCACCTTCCGGATCGGTCAGCGGATTCAGGAACGAATCGCCGGTGAAGTACTGGGCATAGGCGGTGTTCGCCGTTCCCGTGCCGAATGCGTTGACCTTCTCGAACTGCTCTTTTCGTTCATACCTCATAATTGAAACCTCCTGCTTAGGATTATCGATTCACGCCATAGCGCAGCCAGACCGCCCCGCCGTCCATGGCCTTCGCCTCTTTCAGCGTGAAGCCAAGGGCCTTGCTCTCCGAAATGCCTTCTGCGGCTCGGAAAACCGGCGGCGTATCCGGGCTCCCGTCTGCCGCCGCCGCCAACACGATGCTGATCTCATCGCACATCCCCGCTTGCAGGAACGACCAGTTCAGCACGCCGCCACCGCCCAGCATCAGGGTCTCGATGCTGAATTTTTCTTTCAGCTTGGAAAGGGCCAGACCGTGATCCAGCTCCGTTTCTCCCGCGATGATGTACGAGATTCCCAGCTTTCTCAAAAATGCCCTGTAGGCGTTGCCGACCTGTTCTGTCAGCACCTCGACGACATGGGCGGTGGTGTCCACATAGCGCAGGGTGCTGCTTTCCCACCCCAGCTTGCCGTGGGGGTCCACGGAGACATAGAACATTCCGAAGTCCGGCTGCGCGATGAAATCACCTGCCGGAACGGCCGGCGCATCTTCGTCCAGGTCCGGCTTCCTGTAGAAGGTGAAGTTGTCGTCCGTCGTCACCCTGCCGGACAGCCAGCCCTGGTGATGGTAAAAGGGCTCTTTCCCAAAGGCGATGTCGTAGAACGCATCGCCCGCCGCTCTGCCCTGCGGCGTTCCCATGTAACCGCCCATGATCTTTCCGTCCAAAGCGCACATCATGTGGCAGAAAACATACGGCCTGTTCACGTTCGATTCCCCTCCTTATGATTGACAAACATTCTGTTTGGAAGCATGCTTCCTTTGAACTTAATGTGCATCCTAGAACTTGAAGTTAACTTTAAGTCAAGGGGATTCTGGAATAATTCGGAGGGGTTTTCAGATGGTCTATACGGTGGGGGAAATGGCGAAGCTGCTGGGAGTTGCGGCGTCCACCTTGCGCTACTACGACAAGGAGGGGCTGCTGCCCTTCGTGGAGCGCTCCTCCGGTGGCATTCGCATGTTCCGGGAATCGGATATCGAATGGCTGCAGGTGATCGGCTGCATGAAGAAAGCCGGGATGTCCATCAAGGACATCCGGCAGTACATCGAGATGGCGCTGCAAGGAGACGACACCATTGATTTGCGCCTTGCCATGTTCCGGCGCCAACAAGAAGTTCTGAAACAGCAGATGGAGGAATTGCAGCACACCATGGAGATGGTGGATTACAAGTGCTGGTATTACGAAACGGCGAAGGAAGCGGGTACGGTCGATGCCCCGCAGAAGATGGAGCTTGCCGAAGTCCCGGAACGCTTTCGGAAGATTCGGCAGGAGCTGCGCACTGCGCCGGGGACTGCGGCAACGATATGATAAAACTGCTTAGGCAACGGCAGTCAACCGCTTGATTATCACGGTAACTTTATCGTTCAAAAAGCACTACTAACAAACGACCACCCCGGCTATCCGCTGTTCGCGGAAGAGCAGGGGAGCTTTTGTCACCGGAGTGGAACCTTTTCAACTCGCAGGATAGCAGAATCGCCTCGCAAGCCAGAATCAGCACGGGACGGCAGCGGGCAGAACCGCCACCCCTAGATTGCCCTCACGCTGCCACTGGCAGCCCTGATTAAATATGCTAGGTATCTCGGGATAATGCTTTCGGTCGCATACGCGCAAGAGTGTCCGCTGATTGCAACTGGCTGTTCCCCTTCCTACGCCAATGGTGTGCAGACATCTTCGATATTCTTGCTCGTTATGGCGAAAATCACGTCTCCAGGGTTTGCCTTTTCCGATTTAGCGTATTGCTCTTCAGATCATCGTGGTGTGCTCGTAGCCGCGCTCCACGAGGAGCCGCTCGGCAACGTCGAGAATCTTCTCGACCGTCTCCTCCGGGTACTTATTGCGTGCCACGGGCACCTCCGTCCTTGTTATCGCGATAAACATACCATGAGTGGCGTACGGGTCGAGAAGGGCTGGCGCCAAAAGAGCCCAACGGCCGTTACAGCTTCGTTAGAAACGCGCCCCACCATGGATGGTGAACCCGAAAGGTAAGGCGCACGGGCACGGCGACTCGGCCCGCGCACCCGGAAGAGAAAGGACGAACCCATGGGTTACATGCTCGAGACGCGCGGGCTCACCAAGCGCTTCGGCCGCGGCGACCAGGCGCAGGATGCCGTGGCCGACGTGAGCCTTCATATCCGCGAGGGCGAGGTGTACGGGCTGCTCGGCCCCAACGGTGCCGGCAAGTCGACAACACTCAAGATGATCTGCGGGATGCTGCGGCCGACGGCCGGGGAGATCCTCTTTGCCGGGCACGTCTGGCGCCGCGAGGACCTCTACGCAATCGGCAGCCTCATCGAGGAGGCGCCGCTCTACCCCAACCTCACCGCACGCGAGAACCTGCGCGTGCGCACCACGCTGCTGGGCCTTCCCGAGAGCCGCATAGATGAGGTACTCGCCGCCGTGGACCTCGCGGACACCGGGAAGAAGCGCGCCGGGCGCTTCTCGATGGGCATGCGGCAGCGCCTGGGGCTCGCGCTGGCGCTGATCGCCCGGCCACGCCTGCTCGTGCTCGACGAGCCCACCAACGGCCTCGACCCCATCGGCATCGAGGAGCTGCGCGACCTCGTCCGCAGCTTCCCCGCGCACGGCATCACCGTGCTCGTCTCGAGCCACATCCTCTCCGAGGTGCAGCAGATGGCGGACACCATCGGCATCATCTGCGGGGGGCGCCTCGCCTACGAGGATGCGCTTCGGCCCGGGCAGGACCTCGAGGAACTCTTCATGAGCTTCTGCCGGGAATGGCGACGAGCACGCGGGGAGGTGGCGGCATGACGGGCGAGAAAGGCGGCCTGCTCGCGGGCCTGCGTGCCGAGGCCCTGAAGTCGCGCCACGCGGCACCGGTTCGCCTGGCCGTGCTCATGGCGCTGCCGATGCCGCTACTCGGCGCGATGCCCTACCGGGGCGTGCAGATCTTCAGCGCGTGGAACTACTGGTACGCGCTCTTCCTGCCCGTGGCTCTCTCGCTCGTGGTGGCGTGCGTCGCGCGGGCGGACGCGCGCACGCGGATGCGGGGGCTTCTGGGCCTGGGCTTCCCGCTTAGGCGCGCCTGGTGGGCCAAGGCGCTCTGGTGCCTCGCGCTCTGCGCGCTCTCGAACCTCGTGGTCTTCGGCATCTACCTCGCGGGATCGGCGTTCTCCTCGCAGGGCCTCACGGTCGCGGGCACGCTCACGATGCTCCTCTGCGCGCTCGTCAACACGGTGACCGCAGCGTGGATGATCCCCGCAGGGCTCTTCCTCACGGCGCGGCTTGGCATGCTCGCGGGCATCTTCTGCCCGCTCGCCGCGCAGCTCGTGGGTGGTTTCGCCTGGTCGCTGGTGCCGCTGCCGCAGCTCTTTCCGCCGTCGGCGAGCATGGTCATCCCTACGAGCTTTATCCCCGTGCTGCCGAGCGGCGAGCCACTCGCGGCGGACATGGCGCTCGGCGGGGCGCTCACGGCGGACGGCATGCTCACACTGGCGGGCCTTGCGGTCTGCGCGCTCGCGTTCGCCGCGCTCACGGCGGCGGGCGCGG
>CABVCF010000046.1 GCA_902496775.1 uncultured Collinsella sp. | reverse complement strand
TCCGCACATGTGCGGATGAATGTGGGAGGTGTTCGGATAAAGTCGATAATCAAGGGCGACCGGCTGAAAGGGAAGCTTGCGCATCAAAATGCTTTGCGCGACAAATAAACGGACAGCCTCGGCGAGCGATGTGCCCATGGCGTCGTAGAGATGCTCGGCATGCTGCTTGTCTTCCTCGCGAATGCGCACCTGCAGGATGGCTCGTTTTTGAGTCGATGACATCACTGGCCTCCCTTAATGAGCGTGCAATATGAACAGTCAAATACAGCATCGGCTAATAATAGCCAATCTTATAACCACTACTTTATTGCACTAGAGTAATTGATTGTGAACAATATTTCAAACGTACTACATCCTTCAGAAGCGAACGTGAAATCTTTCTTGGGCGTACGCATGTAATACACTCACCTTTATAGCTTCTAGAGAATAATTCCAACCTGCCAAAACCCCTGCAATACACCCGTATTGCAGGGCCTATGCTCAAGTTTGCCACCTGCAACTGCGTATATTTAGCCTGTATATCGTTGGAGGAACTCTATCGAAGCGCCTGTTTCGCCGCATGCGCTTCGATACGCCGATGCCGGACCACGGGCGGTCCGGGGCAACGTCGACAGGGTCTCTCCGGCATGGGATTCAGGAGGGAGTGAACAACATGGGCAATAAACGAGTCGTGGCTGATTCTTCACGCTGCATTGGGTGCCAAACCTGTATGGCGGCGTGCATCGAGGCACACGATATTCCCGGCAACATCGCCGCACCTCGCTTGCGCGTAACGCGCACCTACGAGATTTCCGCGCCGGTGGCATGTCACCACTGCGAGGACGCTCCGTGCGCCAAGGCCTGTCCTACGGGCGCCTTGTTCTTTGATCCAAAGAACCATCGCATCGGCGTCAACGAGGACAACTGCATCGGTTGCAAGAGCTGCGTCATGGCATGCCCCTTTGGCGCCGTGAGCGTGGCGACCACGCAGGTCCCCGTCTTGATGGGCGACGTGCGCGTGGGTTCGCAGACTAAGAGCTTCGTGCTCAAGTGCGACCTGTGCGTGGACCGTCCCGGCGGTCCGGCGTGTGCCGAGGCGTGTCCGACCAAGGGCCTCACCCTGGTAGACGAGGAGCGTCTGGCAGAACTGACTGCCGAGCGTGCCCGCGCCACCATCGAAAACGAGGCGTAAGCGTCGGGCGACAGGCCCAATGATTGTCAAATAAGTACCGAGTATTCGGTAGCAGAGAAAGGAAGGAGGGTGTCATGGAGAAGCATAAAGTGATCTGCCCGTACTGCGGCGCCGGTTGCCAGTTTAACCTCTTGGTCCAAAACGGCCAGGTTGTGGGTACCGAACCGCTCAACGGCATCACCAATCAGGGCGAGCTGTGCCTTAAGGGCATGAGCGGCTACGACTTCATCAACGACACCAAGATCTTGACTCCTCGCGTACTGCACCCGATGATCCGCCGCACCAAGGGCGCGGATCTTGAGCGCGTAAGCTGGGACGAGGCACTGGATTTCACCGCATCTAAGATGCAGGCCATAATTGACGAATATGGTCCTAACGCTGTCATGACCACCGGCTCTTCGCGAGGCGGCGGCAATGAGGCGAACTACGTCATGCAGAAGTTTACGCGTGCGTGCATCGGCACCCACAGCGTGGACAACTGCGCCCGTACTTGACACGGCCCTACTGTCCTCGGTCTGATGGACACGGTTGGTTCAGGTTGCATGTCATGCTCCATCCCCGGTATGGAGGATGCGGGCTGCATTTTCCTCTTCGGCTATAACCCTGCCGATTCGCACCCCATCGTCGCAAGGCGTATCGTGCGAGCCAAAGAAAAGGGTTGCAAGATCATCGTCGCCGATCCGCGCCATATCGAAACCGCGCGTATCGCCGATCTCTACCTTCCGATCAAGAACGGTTGCAACGTCGCGTTCCTCAACGCCTTTGCCAACTGCTTGGTCAACGATGGCCTCTACGACAAGGAATTCGTCGCCGAGCACACGAACGGCTTTGACGAGTGGTGGGAGACCATCAAGAACTACACTCCCGAATCCGTACAGGACATCACGGGTGTTGAGCCCGCGTTGATCCACCAAGCTGCCGAGATGTACGCCACGGCGAAGCCCTCTGCCATCATTGGCTGGGGCATGGGCGTATGCCAGCAGAAGCAGAACCTGAAGACGGTGCACACCATCGCCTCCATCGCCTGCGTTGCCGGCCAGATCGGCAAACCCAATTCCGGCCTCGCGCCCGTGCGTGGCCAGAATAACGTCCAGGGCTCCTGCGATATGGGCATGCTGCCCAACCTGTACCCTGGCTACCAGAAGGTCACCGACCCGGCTGTGCGTGCCAAGTTTGCCAAGGCTTGGGGCGTGCCCGAGGAAAAGCTCCCGCTCGAGGAGGGCTACAAGCTCACCGACCTGGGCCACCTGGTCGACGAGGGCAAGGTGCACTGCTTCTACAACTACGGCGAGGACCCGGTGCAGACCGAGCCCGATTCGGCCGGTATGCGCAAGACGCTCTCCGAGCTGGATCTGTTCATTTGCCAGGACATCTTTATGACGCAGACGACCATGCTCGCCGACGTCATCCTGCCTGCCACCTCTTGGGGCGAGCACGAGGGTGTCTTTACCGCATCCGACCGTAGCTTCCAGCACTTTGACGCGGCTGTTCCGCCCAAGGGCGAGTGCCGTCACGACTGGGAGATCTTCGCGGACCTGTCTACGCGTATGGGTTACCCCATGCACTACGACAACACCGAGCAGATCTGGAACGAGTGCATTAGCCTGTGCCCCAACTTTGTGGGCGCGACCTACGAGAAGATGGCTCCCGAGGGCGGTTACGCCCAGTGGCCCGTCAAGAGCACCGATGTGAACGACCACGGTACGCCCGACATGTTCGCTGGTGGCAAGTTCACCACCAAGGACGGCCGCGCCAACCTGATGGCGCACGACTGGGAGGCACCCTCCGAGCTTCCCGACGATGAGTACCCGCTCATCCTGTGCACCGTCCGCGAGGTCGGCCACTACAGCTGCCGCTCGATGACCGGCAACTGCAAGACGCTGGCGCTGCTCGCCGACGAGCCCGGCTTTGTCCGTATGAATCCCGCGGACGCCCAGGCGCGCGGCATCAAGAACGGCGACATCGTCTCGATTCACAGCCGCCGCGGCCAGGTATACAGCCGCGCCGACGTGAGCGATCGCATCAACAAGGGCACGGTCTATATGACCTACCAGTGGTGGATCGGCAAGTGCAACGAGCTGACCATTCACAAGGTCGACCCGGTCTCGCATACGCCCGAGGACAAGTTCTCCGCCTGCCAGGTCGACGCTATCGCCGACCAGGTCTGGGCCGAGGGCGAGGTGGAGCGTCAGTACACCGAGCTCAAGCAGGCTCTGGTGGACGCCGCCGCTCCCCAGGACGTTGAGCCCGGCGCCGCCAAGTTCGACGACGAGACGCACGTGAACCAAATCGTGTAGTCCCGTTCTCGTTGGCTTTTTGGGCCGGGCGTCCCGTACGTTCGGGAGCCCGGCCCGTTATTTTGAAAGGAAGTGGGGATGAACCGCTTCATCGACATCAACCCGGAGAGGTGCATCGGCTGCGGAACATGCCAGTCCGCCTGTGCCGACGCCCACCGGATGCAGGGTCTTCAGGATACGCCGCGCCTGGCGCTCGTGAAGACCGGCGGTATTTCGGCCGCCCTTGCCTGCCACCATTGCGAGGGTGCCCCCTGCGCCGAGGTTTGCCCGGTGAATGCCATCGAGCACGATGGCGATCGCATCCACGTCAAGGAGCAGGAGTGCATCGGGTGCAGGCTGTGCGCCATCGCGTGCCCCTTCGGAGCCATCCATCCCGATGGCACGTCTATCGCCGGTGTCGCAGGCATGTGCGACCCGACGCCTTCGTATCCTAAGTCCCTGAGCAGCCTGCTTACGTGGGCTCCCGGCCAGTACACCTGCGCTGTCAAGTGCGACCTGTGCGCCTTCGATCCGGACGGCCCGCATTGTGTGGCGGCGTGCCCCACCAAGGCGCTGACAGTCATGGGCGGCGCGGCCGATCGCGAGCTCGACGAGGCCAAGCGCCTGCGCTCGATCGAAAACGGTCCGGTCGTCGACGTTACCGCTGTGGCCCAGGGCCTGTCCGAGAAAGCAGAAGGGAGCGTAAACAATGGATAGCATGACGCTGTTTATCGCATCGCTTGCCGTCTCGTGCATCGGTGCGCTCGCCTCGGTTCTGCTGATCAAGGCCGATAACGCCGCCAAGACCGCCGGCTGCCTTATCGGCGCCGTTGCCGCGGTGCTTTCGTTTGTGGCCGGTATCCAGGCCGTGCTGGGCGATGTCACGTCGGTCGACACCATCGTGTTCTTCCCGTTTGCCCATTTCCAGCTGCTGCTCAATCAGTTGTCCGGCCTGTTCGTGGCGCTCATCTCGGTGCTCGCGTTTGCCGGTTCGATCTACGGTCTCAACTACTTTGATGAGTACCCGGGCAAAAAGGGCCGCGCCGGCTTCTTCTTTAACACCTTCGTGGCGTCCATGATGCTCGTCATCACCGCCGACAACGTGTTTTGGTTCCTGGTCGCCTTTGAGCTCATGTCGCTGACCTCGTACTTCCTGGTCGTGATCGAGGAGAACGAGAACTCCATCCATGGCGGTTGGCTCTACTTTGTGATCGCGCACGTGGGCTTTGTGCTCATTATGGCGAGCTTCCTCACCATGACCAACTTCGCCGGCGGCTCGTTTGCCTTTGCGGATTTCCGCGCTACGCAGTTTAGCCCCGCGGTCGCATCCGTGTGCTTCGTGCTCGCCTTCTTTGGCTTTGGCGCCAAGGCCGGTATCATCCCGCTGCACGGCTGGCTGCCCAAGGCACATCCCGAGGCGCCGTCCAACGTGTCCGCCCTCATGTCCGGCGGCATGATCAAGATCGGTATCTTCGGCATCCTCAAGGTGGGCCTCGACCTGCTCTCCGCCTCGGGCGTTCAGGTCTGGTGGGGCCTTATGGTCATGGTCTTCGGTGCGATCTCGTCGGTCCTCGGCGTGGCCTTCGCCCTGCAGGAGCATGACATCAAGCGCCTGCTGGCCTATCACTCCGTCGAGAACATCGGCATCATTCTGCTCGGCGTCGGCGCCTCCATGGCCGCCATGGCGCTCAACTCTGTCGGCATCGCCGTCCTGGCTCTGATGGCCGCCCTCTACCACACGTTTAACCACGCGATGTTTAAGGGTGAGCTGTTCTTGGGCGCCGGTGCGCTGCTGTACTCCACGGGTACGCGCAATATGGAGAAGATGGGCGGCCTGTTCCGTCGCATGCCGGCAACGGCCATCTGCTTCCTCGTTGGCGCGCTTGCCATCTCGGCCATCCCGCCCTTCAACGGCTTTGTGTCCGAGTGGTTTACCTACCAGTCGCTGTTTAATGCCGCCATGCAGGGTGACAAGGCCGTCATGATCGTGGCCGTGTTCGCTGCCGTCGCGCTTGCCATTACCGGCGCGCTGGCTGTCACGTGCTTCGTCAAGGCCTATGGCGTCTCCTTTGCCTCCGCGCCCCGCTCCGAGGCCGCGGCCAATGCCAAGGAGGTTCCCGCCCCCATGGTGTTTGCGCAGGGCCTGCTCGCGGCCATCTGCGTCGTGCTGGGCATTGGCGCTCCCGTGATCGCGCCCGTGCTGGTCGATGTCGCCGCGTCCGTGCTGCATCCGTACGGTGGCGTGTTTGCCGCCGAGGGCATGGAGCTCATGAACCAGTACTCCGGCGCTGCCACCTCCACGCCCGCGATCGCCATTGCGCTCGTGGTGCTCGTCGGCCTTGCCTGCGGTTATCGCAAGCTCAAGACCGTCGGCAAGGTGCAGAAGTCCCAGCCGTGGGCATGCGGTTATGCTCCCAACGAGCATATGCCTGTCGTGGCCACGACCTTTGCCTCCGAGGTGTCCTGGTTTATGCAGCCGCTCTACACGCTGCGCGACCGTTGCACGGCCGTCTGCTGGTCCATCGCGCACTTCTTCCAGAAGCTCACCGGTGTGGCCGAGGCTGTGGAGCCCGTACCCGACAAGGTTCTCGTCGATGCCCCGCATAAGGGCGTCGAGAAGCTCGCCGACCTCGCGACTAAGCTCGAGGGCGGCAACTACAGCATCTATATCTGCTACATCGTCGCGGCACTCGTGGTGTTCCTCGTGCTCGCCGTGCAAATGGGTTAAGGAGGGGAGAGCATGAACAACATCGTACTTGCCGTTCTGCAGGGCGTGGTCGTCATGGCCGTCGCACCGTTCTTCTCCGGTCTCGGCCGCGTGATCCGCGCCAAGATGCACAACCGTCGCGGCCCCAGCATCATGCAGGACTACCGCGACCTGGCCAAGCTCTTTGCGCGCCCCGAGTCCCAGAGCGAGGATGCGAGCTTTGCGCTGCGCATTATGCCGCCGCTGTTCTTCGCCGTCGCCTTTATGCTCGCGATGGGTCTGCCGCTCTTTACGGCACAAAGCCCCATCCCGGTCTTTGGTGACGCCATCACCATCATGTACAGCCTGGCACTCGCCCGCTTCTTCTTCGCCCTCTGCGGTGTGGATTCGTCCAACGCCTACGCCGGTATCGGCGGCGTCCGCGAGCTGCTCATGAGCGTGCTCATCGAGCCGTCTATGCTGCTGGCGCTGTTTGCCGCCGCCCTGGTGTGCGGCTCCACCGACATCGCCACCATGGGTCAGCACATCATGACGGGCGCCATCGACTCGCCGGTCGCCGTGATCCTCGCCGGCATCGCCTTTGCGATTGCCTGCTACATGGAACTCGGCAAGCTGCCGTTTGATCAGGCCGAGGCCGAGCAAGAGCTTCAGGAAGGTCCGCTCGCCGAGCTTTCCGGCCCGTCGCTTGCGATGGCCAAGCTCGCCATGTCCATGAAGCAGGTTCTGGTCGTCGCCTGGTTCTGCGCGATCTTCGTCCCCTGGGGCGAGCCCGCGACCGTGGGTACCGCCGCCGTTCTGGGCGCAGTCATCTTCCTGGTGAAGTGCCTGGTCGACTTTGTCGTGTGCGGCGTGATCGAGAACTCCTGCTCGCGTTCGCGCTTTAAGGTGCTTGGCAATCAGACCTGGGCCGTCGTGGGCATCGCCGTTCTGGCGTTTGTCTTCGTGGTCGTCGGCGTGTAGGAGAAGGGAGAAACAATGTCATTTGCAGTCAGTCTGTCCCTTCTCGGCTTGGTCGCTATCGCGGCCCCGATGGTGGCCTCGGTGCTCGTCGCCCTGTTCCCCCGTCCGTACGCCAAGTGGTTCAGCGTTTTGGGTGCCGCCGTCTCGACGGTCTGCACCATCGCCCTCGCCGCGAATTTCGCCGGCGCCGGCATGCCCGACACGCAGGTCCCCCTGATCTCGTTTGGGCAGACCCTCGTCATGGGATTCACCTTCGATCGCATGAGCACGCTGCTCGCGCCCGCCTTTGTGGGTATCGGCCTGCTTGTCGTGATCTATTCGATTCCCTATATGAGCGAGAATAACCGTGAGCATCCCGATGCGCCGCGTCGTCGCTTCTACGCGTACCTCGCGACCTTCATCGGCGCCATGGCCGGCCTTGTGTACAGCTCGACCCTTTTGGGCCAGCTCGTGTTCTTTGAGATCACGGGTGCCTGCTCTTGGGGCCTCATTAGCTACTACATGACGCCTACGGCCAAGAAGGCCGGCATGAAGGCCCTGATCATTACGCATATCGGTGCGCTCGGCCTGTATCTGGGCGCCGCCATCGTGTTTGCCCACACCGGCACCTTTGCCATCACCGCGATTGCCGGCCTCGACGCCAAGCTCAAGGCTATCGTCCTTTTGCTCGTGCTGTTTGCGGCCTGGGCCAAGTCCGCACAGGTTCCCATGTACATGTGGCTGCCTTCGGCCATGGAGCCGCCGACGCCTGTTTCGGCCTACCTGCATGGCGCCTCGATGGTTAAGGTCGGCGTGTGTGTGTTCGCGCGTGCACTCGTCTCTGCCGGCGAGATTCCCGAGATCGTGGGCTGGGTCGCCATTATCGACGCCATGGTCACCATGCTCTTTGGTTTCCTTATGTACCTGCCGCAAAAGGACATGAAGCGCCTGCTGGCCTTCTCCACGATCGCCCAGCTCTCCTACGTGTTCTTTGGTCTGGGCCTTTCGATCTTTGGCAGCCAGCTGGCCTTTGACGGCGCCGTGTGCCACATCTTTAACCACGCCTTCGCCAAGACCCTGTTCTTCCTGATCGCCGGTTCGTTCTCCTTTACGCTCGGCACGCGTATGCTGCCCAAGCTTCGCGGCATCGTAAAGAAGTACCCGATCTCGGGCGTGGGCTTTGGTGTCGCGGCGCTCGCCATTGCCGGCGTGCCGCCCATGAACACGTTCTTCTCGAAGTTCCAGATCATCGCCGGCGGCTTTTCTGTGGGTGCCGGCAACGTTGCGATCCTGGTGCTCGTGTGCATCATGGTTGCCGAGACCGTAGCCACCTTTGCCTGGTTCCTTAAGTGGATGGGCTATTGCCTGCCCGGCGAGCCGAGCGACGAGGTTGCTGCGGGAGCCCCGCTTCCCCGCGCGATGGCGTTCGTGTTCATCGTGCTCATCATCATGGTTATCGTCAGCGGCCCGCTTTCGGCCAGCTGGATCGGTTAGGAGGTAGAACGACATGGGTTATTCGATCGTCAACATCCTTGGCGGCCTTCTGATCGTCACGTCCACCATGGTGGTCGTCTCAAAGAACATCAAGCACGCCATCAGCTGGTATGCGGTGCAGTCGCTGGTGCTCGTGGGACTGCTCGCTACGCTCGGTGCCACTACCGGTGCGCAGGAGCTGCTTATGTGGGCCGGATCTGCCTTTATCACCAAGGTCGTCCTGGTCCCTTATATCCTCAACCGCGCATACAAGAAGATGGGCGAGCCGAGCGACGCATCGCTCAAGGCCGGCCTTAAGCCCGCGTGGGCCATCTGCATCATCGCCGTCGAGGTCGCGATCTGCTTTGCCGTCGTGACGCAGATCAGCCTGCCCACGGCCGAGGTCGCAACGCCTGCGCTCGCCATTAGCTTCGCTCACTTCTTTGTGGGCCTCACCTGCATCATCTCGCAGCGCAACATCATGAAGCAGATCTTTGGATACTGCCTTATGGAAAACGGCAGCCACGTGACGCTCGCGCTTTTGGCCCCCACCGCTCCCGAGATCATCGAGATCGGTATCGCCACCGACGCCATCTTTGCCGTCATCATCATGTCCATCGTCGTGCGTCGCATTTGGGACGACTCCCACTCGCTCGATGCGCGCGACCTGTCCGAGCTGAGGGGGTAGTCCATGGAAACGTTGATTCTCGCCCTGCTCGCGACTCCTTTGGTGTTCTCGCTGGTCATGGCGTTTTTGCCCAAGAACACGTCCTATAACGTGTTTGCCGGTCTCAACCTGGTCTCCGTCGCAGCCGTCCTGGTGCTGTCGATTGTGACGGCCGGTGACGTCCTTATGAGCGGCGACACCGCGAGCGCTCTTGGCCTGTGGTTCCACCTCGATTCGCTGGGCTCCATCTTTGTGCTGCTCATCGGCTTTATCGGTTTTCTTACTGGGCTGTTCTCGCTGCCCTATGTAAAGGCCGATATCGAGGAGGGCTCCATGCCCGCCGAGCGCGCCAAGCAGTATTTTGCGCTGTTTAGCCTGTTTGTGTTCACCATGCTGCTCGCGTGCCTGTCCAACAACATGATCCTCACGTGGGCCGCCGTGGAGGCAACCACGCTTTCCACCGTGTTCCTCGTGGGTATCTACAAGAACAAGACGGCCCTCGAGGCTTCTTGGAAGTATGCGATGGTCTGCACCGCCGGCGTGGCCTTTGGCCTGTTCGGTACGCTGCTGATCTATGCCAACGCCGCCGACGTGATTCCCAACGCCCACGAGGCCGCGTTCCTGTCGTGCGTGCTGCCGTATGCCGACCAGTTCGACCCGACGCTCATGCGCCTCGCCTTTGCGTTTATCGTGATCGGCTTTGGCACCAAGGCCGGCCTGTTCCCCATGCACACTTGGCTGCCCGATGCCCACTCCCAGGCCCCGAGCCCCGTCTCGGCCCTGCTTTCGGGCGTGCTGCTTAAGTGCGCCATGCTTGTGATCATGCGCTTCTACGGCTTTACTATCCAGGCCGTGGGCGCCGAGTATCCGCAACTTTTGCTGCTGATCGTCGGCACGCTGTCCATTTTGGTGGCGGCACTTTCGATGTTTCGCCAGGACGACCTCAAGCGCCGCTTTGCGTACTCGTCTGTGGAGAACGTGGGCGTTATCGCCCTGTGCCTGGGTATCGGTGGCCCGCTGGGTATCGCCGCGGCCCTGCTGCACTGCGTGTTCCACGGCTTCACCAAGACGCTTGCCTTCTGCGTGTCCGGCAACATCCAGCACGCCTTTGGCACGCGTAGCCTGGCTAAGATCCAGGGCGTCGTCGAGGTTGCGCCCGCAACCGCCGCGCTCGCCGTCCTGGCGCTGCTCGGTCTTGGTGCCTTCCCGCCCTTTGGCATGTTTATCTCTGAGTTCCTGACTTTTGTCGCCGGTGTTACCGCCGGTCCCATGTGGCTGGTCGTCGTGGTCGCCCTCGGTCTTACCGTGGCCATCTCCGCGCTCACCCGCATCGCACTCAAGTCGGTGTTCGGCCATGCGCCCCAGGGCATGGATAAGCGCGAGGCCCCGGCGCTCATGCTTATCCCCGAAGTCATCCTGGCCGTCATGATCTTGTGGTTTGGCATCGCCACCCCGCTGCCTCTCGTGCACGGTGTGGAGACCGCGACCGGCATCGTGCTCGAGCAGAGCACCGAGGAACTTCACGCGACGCCGATGTACCGCGCTGTGTTCGGTACCGAGACCGCTCAGAGCGAGGTGGAGTAACGAATGATTGAAACTGAGAACAAGGTGTATTCCCGTTGCTGCGAGAGCCATGTCGAGGCCCTGCGCCGCGCCGTTCCGGGCTGCATCGAGAAGGTCGAGTGGCAGTGTGAGGACCAGCTGACGATTACCGTCAAGCAGGACAAGCTGCCCGAGGCCGTCCACTACCTGTATTACGAGCGCTACGGCTGGATTCCCGTGATCATCGGCAACGACGAGCGCAGTCTGTGCGGCCGTTACGCCGTGTACTATGTCATCTCCATGGAGGGGGAGGACCCCGGCTGGGTGACCGTGCGCACCGAGGTCGATCCCGCCAAGATGACGTTCCCGTCCGTGACGCCGTTCGTCCCCGCCTGCGTGTGGGGCGAGCGCGAGCTGCGCGACATGTTCGGCCTGATCCCCGAGGGTCTGCCCGACCGTCGCCGCCTGGTACTGCCCGATGACTGGCCCAGCGGCCTGTACCCGCTGCGCAAGGACTCCATGGACTACCGCTTCCGTCCCGCTCCCGCGAGCGACATGGAAAACTACGAGTTCTTGGCCGACACCAAGGGCAAGGAGACCACGCTCGTCCCCATGGGCCCGCTGCACATTACCTCCGACGAGCCTGGCCACTTCCGCCTGTTCGTCGAGGGCGAGACGATCGTCGATGCCGACTACCGTCTGTTCTACGTGCACCGCGGCATGGAGAAGGTCGCCGAGACGCGCCTGAACTATGACGCCGTGACGTTCCTCGCCGACCGTATCTGCGGCATCTGCGGCTGCGCTCACTCGGTGGCCTATGCCGAGGCCGTCGAGCGCGCCCAGGGCATTCATGTCCCGCCGCGCGCCCAGTACATCCGCGCCATCATGCTTGAGGTCGAGCGTCTGCACTCACACCTGCTCAATATTGGCCTCGCATCGCACTACACCGGCTTCGACTCCGGCTTCCAGCAGTTCTTCCGCGTCCGCGAGAAGTCTATGGACCTGGCCGAGAAGCTCTCCGGTCACCGCAAGACCTACGGTCTCAACGTGATCGGCGGCGTGCGTCGCGACATTTTGGCCGAGCAGAAGCTCTCCACGCTCACGACCATCCACCAGCTGCGCTCCGAGGTTCAGGAGCTCGTCGACGTCTTGCTCTCCACGCCCAACTTTATTGAGCGTACGAGTGGCATCGGCATTCTGGACCGTAAGATCGCACGCGACTTCTCGCCGGTTGGCCCGCTCATGCGCGGCTCGGGCTATGCCCGCGACGTGCGCTTTGACCATCCCTTCGACGGCTACGCCGATCCGGATGTTCAGAAGATGCATGCTGCCACGGCAGACACCTGCGATGCCTTCGGCCGCACCGCCGTCCGCATCCAGGAGGTCTACGATTCGATCGACATGATCGAGACCATGCTCGAGAACTGCCCGTCGGGCCCCATCCTTACCACGGATTGGGAGTACACCCCGCACAAGTACGCCATCGGCGCCACCGAGGCTCCGCGCGGCGAGGACGTGCACTGGGCCATGCTCGGCAACAACCAGAAGTGCTACCGCTGGCGCGCCAAGGCGGCCACGTACAGCAACTGGCCGGTCCTGCGCTACATGTTCCGCGGCAACACCGTGGGCGACGCGGCGCTGATCGTCGGCTCGCTCGACCCGTGCTACTCCTGCACCGACCGCGTGACGGTGACCGATGTCGCCGCCAAGCGTGACCATGTGCTCGACAAGGAGCAGTTCGAGAACGTCTGGCGCGACAAGTCGCCGCTTGCGGGCGAGGGCACCATGGCCGCTCCGCTCGATGAGGAGGCGCTCTAATATGCTGAAGCTTTGGAAGGTTAACGCCAAGGCCGGCGACGCGACGGTCAAGTACCCGTTTGCGCCGTTTCCCACCAACAAGGACATGCGCGGCAAGCCCGAGCACAATGCCGAGCTCTGCATCGCCTGCGGTGCCTGCGGCGTGGCTTGTCCGGCCGATGCCATTCGCATGGACACCGACCTTGCGGCCGATACCATTACCTGGTCGATCGACTACGGCCGCTGCATCTTTTGCGGCCGCTGTGAGGAAGCCTGCCCCATGGAGGCCATCAAGCTCACCGAGGAGTTTGAGCTGGCCGTCATGAGCAAGGACGACCTCACCAGCAAGAGCGTCTACACGCTCGAGCACTGCTCGCGCTGCGGCAAGCCGTTTGCCCCGCACAAGGAGATTGACTACGCCAAGCGCCTGCTGCAAAAGGCCGGCGGCATGGAGGCCGAGCAGGCCGCCCGTACCGTCGGTATGTGCCAGGAGTGCAAGCGCGAGCTCGACGCCCTGCGCGCCGCTTCGGCCGTAAAGACCGGCAACGCTGCCGGCATGGCTGCCAACGAGACGCTTGCGTCCGGTGAGCCCCAGGGCCCCGGCATGGAGTATCTGGGCGGCCACGGCGTGAACCCGGAGTATATCGACCGTGAGCTCAACCCCGATGCGCCCGAGATTCCCGCCGGTCCGGCGCCGGTCGAGGGCATCATCATGGATTTTGATACGAAGGAGGAGTAACCATGGCCGAACCCACGCTTTTGCCCGAGCGGCTTCAGTACCGCCCGACCAAGATCGAGCTCGACGAGAGCATCGAGAAGGCCAAGGCGACCCTTCTTAAAAAGATCAAGCGCTCGGTGTACGTTTACCGCGTTGACTGCGGCGGCTGCAACGGCTGCGAGATCGAGATCTTCGGTTCCATCACGCCCGTCTTTGACGTCGAGCGCTTTGGCATCAAGGTCGTGCCCTCGCCCCGTCATGCCGACGTGCTGCTGTACACCGGCGCCGTGACGCGTGCCATGCGCATGCCGGCCCTGCGCGCCTTTGAGGCCGCACCCGATCCCAAGATCGTGGTGTCCTATGGCGCGTGCGGCTGCACCGGCGGCATCTTCTACGACAACTACTGCGTCTGGGGCGGCACGGATAAGATTCTGCCGGTCGATGTCTACATCCCCGGCTGCCCGCCCAGCCCCGCGCAGACCGTCTACGGCTTTGCCATGGCACTTGGCCTGCTGGACCAAAAGCTCCATGCCGAGACCACGGTGGAGGCTGCCGGCGAGCAGGCCGATATCCTGCACCCCGGCGTGCCGTACAAGCTGCGCGTTGCCATCGAGCGCGAGGCTCGCGCCATGAGCGGCTACCGTTACGGCCGCGATCTGGCCAACGAGTTTATGGATACGCTCGAGGGCGCGCCCAAGGGTGATATCCGAGGTGCCATGGCGCTGCTCATCGACAAGCAGGACGATCCGCGCCGCGTTGAGGTCTACTCGGCGCTGCAGGATCTGGTGCTGGCCGGAGGTCGCTAGATGGAGCTCACGGACCGCTCTGGTTACTTTGCGGGTCCCGGCATGCTCGGCGGCTCTTTTGGCGATGCCTCGCGCGCAAGCGACGAGGCCGCCGAGGGCGTCGCCGACCCCTGCCTGGGCCATGCGCCTGACCAGGTGGTCTTTTACGAGCTCACGCGTAAGTTTGTGGAGACCGAGGAAGACGTTCCCCAGGAGGCCTGCGACGTGCTGTACTACACGCTCGCCGTGGGCCACCACACCGGCGTGCTCGACTGCTTTGAGCCGCGCCTGTCGGTGCCGGTGGATGTGTTCTATTCGCTCGTCGACGCGCTGCCGGAGGGGGAGGCCAAAACCAAGTTTGAGGCCATCCGCTCCTTTGGCGAGTGCCAGCTCGACAAGGCGGCGGTGCCGTCGCTGCTCGAGGCCTGCGATGCGCTGCTCGACGAGCGCGGTTTTCGCGGATCTGCCAAGGCCGGCATCTCGGTGTTCGACGACGACTTTGGCCTGCATGCCCAGCAGGTCGCGTTCTTAATGAAGTTTCGCGATCTGGTTGAGCGCGTGCGCGATGTGTCGGGTGTGTATCTGACGGGAAGGTTGCAGTAATGG
>CABVCF010000045.1 GCA_902496775.1 uncultured Collinsella sp. | reverse complement strand
GCTCGCCGACGCCACCGACACCGAGGCCATCATGGGTCCCGTGGTGATCGACACCGTGGGCGTCAAGGGCATCGTGTGCGAGCGCGCCTTTGAGCTTGCCCGCGAGCACGGCTTTTACTTTGTGGGCGCGCACCCCATGGCGGGCACGCAGTACTCGGGCTATGCGCACTCCCGCGCCGACCTGTTCCAGGGCGCGCCACTCGTGCTCGTGCCGCCCGCGGTGGACGATGCGCTCAAACTGGAGCTTTTGGGCCAGGTGCGCGAGATGGTGCGCCCCTTGGGCTTTGGCAAGTTCAGCGTGACCAGCGCCGCCGAGCACGACCGCGTCATCGCCTTCACGAGCCAGCTTGCGCACGTGGTGTCCAACGCCTACGTAAAGAGCCCGACCGCCCAGGTCCACCACGGCTTTTCGGCCGGTAGCTACCGCGATCTCACCCGCGTGGCGCACCTCAACCCGCAAATGTGGTCCGAGCTCATGATCGACGACGCCGACGCGCTTGCCTTCGAGATCGACCACCTGATCGACTCGCTCGGCGCCTACAGCCGCGCCCTTAAGGACCGCGACCAGCGCTATCTGGAGAATCTCCTTGCCGAGGGCGACCGCATTAAGCGCGCACTCGACGACGAGGCCTCCCACTAGACCACCTATCACGCCAGGTCGAAAGGACCATAGCTTATGGCGATTACCATCGATATCGACACTGCACGCCCCTACCAGGTGCATGTTGGCACGTTTTTGCTGGAGCAGGCGGGACCGCTCGTGCGCGCCACTGCCGGCGGCACCAAGGCCGTCATCGTGACGGACACCAACGTGGGCCCGCTCTACCAGATGCCCGTTAAGCAGAGCCTGGAGGCGTCAGGCTACGAGGTGAGCATCTGCACCTTCGAGGCCGGCGAGGCCCATAAGCGCGCCGAAACCTATGTTGCCATTTTGGAGTTTGTGGCCGAGCACGAGCTTTCGCGCTCCGACGTGATCGTGGCACTCGGCGGCGGTGTCGTGGGCGACGTGGCGGGCTTTGCGGCCGCCACCTACATGCGCGGCTGCAAGTTTGTGCAGATCCCGACGAGCCTGCTCGCCATGGTGGATTCGTCGGTGGGTGGCAAGACCGCCATCGACCTGGCTGCAGGCAAGAACTTGGCCGGCGCCTTTTGGCAGCCGAGCGTGGTTATCGCCGACGTGGGGTGCCTGGCCACCCTCACGCCCGAGCAGTTCGCCGACGGCTGCGGCGAGGTCGTCAAGCACGCCGTGATCGCCGACCCGGAGCTTTTCGCCGAGCTGGAGAAGACCCCGCTCACGCTGGAGCTGCTCAACCGCGATGTGGCCCGCGTAGCACTCATCATCGCCCGCAACATCGACATCAAGCGCGCCGTGGTCGTCGCCGACGAGCACGAAACCAACCAGCGCAAGCTGCTCAACTTTGGACACAGCGCCGGACACGCCGTCGAAGCCTGCGAGCACTTTGAGCTCGGGCACGGCAACTGCGTGTCGATCGGCATGGGCATCATCACGCGCGCCGCGGCCCTGCACGGCGTTTGCGATGCTGCACTGCCCGGCCGTATTGAGGAGCTCTGCGCCCGCCACGGCCTCAAGACCCGCTGCGAGCTTTCCGCCGATGCCGTCTTTGCCGAGGCGCTCCACGACAAGAAGCGCGCGGGCGACACCATCGACCTGGTGATTCCGCACGGCATTGGCCGCTGCAGCATCGACCGCACGCCGCTTTCCACTTTCCACGAACTCATTGCCGAGGGCCTCGGCCAGAAGGGAGACGCATCCGCATGCTAGCCCGCATCACCCCGTCCCCGCTCAAGGGCACCGTTCCCGCCATCGCGTCCAAGTCGATGGCACATCGCCTGATCATCTGCGCTGCGCTTGCCAACGGCGAGACACACGTCACCTGCAACACCACCTGCGCCGACATCGAGGCCACGGTGCGTTGCCTTACGGCACTCGGCGCCCGCATCGAGACCGTCGAGGACGGCTTCCAGGTCCACCCTACCATGAAGAGTGTTGAGTTTGGCCTGCTCAAGGCCCTTGCCGGCGGCACGCTTGACTGCGGCGAGAGCGGCTCCACGCTGCGCTTTATGCTGCCCGTCGCCTGCGCGCTGGGTGCGGATGCCACCTTCGTGGGCCAGGGCCGCCTGGGCGCCCGCCCGCTCTCGCCGCTCTCGGACGAGATCATCGCCGCCGGCTGCGACCTACAGGGTCTGGGTGGTTTTCCGCTCAAGACGAGCGGCCGCATGCGCCCGGGCACCTTTGTGCTGCCGGGCAATGTGAGCTCGCAGTACATCTCCGGCCTGCTGCTGGCAGCCCCGCTACTGGCCCAGCCCTCCTGCGTGCAGGTGACCGGCCTCATCGAGAGCCGTCCCTACATCAACCTGACGATCCAGGCCATGAAGGCCTTCGGCGTCGAGGTCAACGTCGAGCGTATTCCGGCCAAGGACGGCCAGCCCGAGGTCACGAACTTCCGCGTAAGCAGCGGCTCGTACCGCACGCCCGGCAGCGTAGCCGTCGAGGGCGACTGGTCCAACGCCGCCTTTTGGCTGTGCGCCGGCGCCATCGGCTCCGATCCCATCACCGTCGAGGGTGTGTCCCTGAGCTCGGCCCAGGGCGACCGCAACGTGCTTGCCGCGCTTTCGCGCTTTGGCGCCCGCATCGTGCGCTCCACCAACGCCGCCACCGTGCAGTCCGACAAGCTCGCCGGCTTTGAGATGAGTGCCCACGACATCCCCGACCTGGTGCCCGTTATCTCGGCCGTGGCATCGCTGGCGCAAGGCCGCACGTTCATCCGCGATTGCGCCCGCCTGCGCATCAAGGAATCCGACCGTCTGGCCACTACCACCCGCGAGCTCACCGCACTGGGCGCACAGGTACGCATTGCCGGTGACGACCTCATCATCAAGGGTGTCGACGCCTTTACTGGCGGTGAGGTCGATTCGCACAACGACCACCGCATCGCCATGATGGCCGCCATCGCCGCGAGCCGCGCCACCGGCGAGGTCGTGATCCACGGCGCCGAGGCCGTCAACAAGTCCTATCCCGATTTCTTCGACCACTACCGCCTGCTTGGCGGCAAGGTCACGCTCGAGGAGGAATAGCATGTCCTCGACCTTTGGCAACGTCTTGCACTTAAGCATCTTCGGCCAATCGCACTCCCCCGCTATCGGCTGCTCGCTCGATGGCATCCCGGCGGGCATCGCCGTGGACCAGGAGAAGCTGCAGGCCTTCCTCGACCGTCGCGCCCCCGGTCGCAACGAGACCGCGACCAAACGCCGCGAGGCCGACGCCGCCCACATCATCGCCGGTGTTGTCGATGGACATACCACCGGCGCGCCCATCGCCTCGATTATCGAGAACACCAACACGCGCTCCAAGGATTACTCCGAGCTGCGCCGCAAACCCCGCCCCGGGCACGCAGACTTTCCGGCGCGTGTGAAGTACCACAACATGCACGACGTCGCCGGCGGCGGGCACTTCTCCGGCCGTCTGACGGCCCCTCTATGCATCGCCGGCGGGATCGCGCTGCAGGCGCTCGAGGCCCGCGGCATTCAGGTCATGGCGCACGTCGCGCAGATCGGCGGCATCTCCGACCTGCCGATGGACGATATGGTCTATCGTGAGGCCGACCGCAAGGCGATCCTTACGAACGATCTGCCGTGCATTGACGCCGCCGCAGCCGGCCGTATGCGCGAGGAGATCCTGGCCGCGCGCGACGAACTCGACAGCATCGGCGGCATCGTGGAGTGCGGTATTTACGGGCTTCCCGCGGGCATCGGCGACCCCATGTTCAACGGCATCGAGAACCGCATCGCGCAAATCGCGTTTGGCATTCCCGCCGTAAAGGGCGTGGAGTTTGGCATGGGCTTTGCCGTGGCCGCCATGCGCGGCAGCGAGAACAATGACCCATATCGAATCGACGCCGAGACCGGCGAAATCGAGGTCGAGTCCAACAACGCCGGCGGCATCTTGGGCGGCATCTCCACCGGCGCGCCCGTCATGTGGCGCATGGCCGTAAAGCCGACGCCCTCGATTGGCCGCGAGCAGCAGACCGTGGACATGGACGCCATGGAAAATGTCGAACTCTCGGTCCACGGTCGTCACGATCCCTGCATCGTCCCCCGAGCCGTCCCCGTTGCCGAAGCAGCCGCGGCGCTCGCCATCTGGGACGCCCTCCTCGAGGACGCCGCCCAGCGCTAACCCGCCCACCCCGGGCAATGATTCACGAAAGGGGTCCCTATGGACCTTGCTGACATCCGCCAGGCCATCGATGGCATCGACACCACGCTCCTCAACAGTTTTATCGAGCGCATGGACATTGCCACCGAGGTCGCCAAGTCAAAAATCGAGATGGGCAAGGCCGTCTTCGACCCCGCCCGCGAGCGCTCCAAACTCAACAACCTCGCCAGTCGCGCGCCCGAGCGCTACGAGGCGCAGACCATCACCCTGTTCCGTCTCCTCATGAGCATGAGCAAGGCCGAGCAGCAGCGCTACATCAACGAACTCAAGGGCATCACTGTCTCGCAAAAGGCCCACGCCACGGCTGCAGCCTCCGACACGGCCTTCCCTCAAACGGCCACCGTTGCCTGCCAGGGCGTGGAAGGAGCCTATAGCCAGATCGCCGCGTGCAAACTCTTCGACGTGCCCGACATCGCGTTTTTCGAGACCTTCGAAGGCGTTATGCGCGCTGTGCGCGACGGCTTCTGCGAGTTTGGCGTGCTGCCCATCGAGAACTCCACCGCCGGCTCGGTCAACGCCGTCTACGACCTGCTCGCCCAGTTCGACTTCCACATCGTGCGCTCGCTTCGCCTCAAGATCGACCACAACTTGCTCGTCAAGCCCGGCACCAAGCTCGCCGACGTGCGCGAGGTCTACAGCCACGGCCAAGCCATTGCCCAGTGTGCCGGCTTTATCGAGTCCCACGACCTGCACGCCACCAAGTACCCAAACACGGCCATGTCGGCCGAGATGGTCGCCAACTCCGAGCGCACCGACGTCGCCGCCATCGCCTCGCGCAGCTGTGCCACGCTGTATGGCCTCGAGGTGCTGGAGCCCAATATCCAAGACTCGGACAACAACTACACGCGCTTTGTCGTCATCGGCCGCGAGCCGCGCGTCTACCCCGGCGCTAATCGCACCTCGCTCATGATCACCACGGCCAACGAGCCGGGCGCGCTCTATCGCGTACTCGAGCGCTTCTATGCGCTCAATATCAACCTCATCAAGCTCGAGAGCCGCCCCATCCCCGGGCACGACTTTGAGTTTATGTTCTACTTTGACCTGGACTGCCCCTTTGGCAGCAAGGCCCTCGACGACCTGCTCGATTCCATCGACGACGTGTGCGAGAGCTTCACCTACTTTGGCAGCTACACGGAGGTGCTCTAGATGACCGATACCGCCGCAACCCGCCCCTACGGCGTGCTGGGCCGTGTGCTGGGCCACAGCTACACCCCGACCATCTACAAAGAGCTCGCTGGGCTCGAGTACGTGCGTTTTGAGCGCGAGCCCGAGGACCTCACGGCCTTTATGACGGGCGACGAGTGGGAGGGCACCAACGTGACCATCCCCTACAAGCGCGCCGTCATGGAATATCTTGACGAGCTGAGTCCGCTGGCCGAACGCATGGGCAACGTCAACACCATCACGCGCCTGCCCGACGGCCGCCTGCGCGGCGACAACACCGACTACTTTGGTTTTCAGTGCCTGGTCGAGGAGCTGGGGGTTGAGGTTGCCGGCAAGAAGGCTCTCGTGCTCGGAGCCACCGGCGGCGCCGGCACCACGGCAAGTATGGTGCTGGGAGACCTGGGCGCCATTGTCGTGCCCGTCGGCCGCACGAGCGAGGTCAATTACGACAACATCTCCCAGCAGTCCGATGCAACGTTACTCGTCAACTGCACGCCCGCCGGCATGTTCCCCCACTGCCCCGACGCGCCTTGCACGCTCGAAGGGCTCGATGCGCTCGAAGGCGTTATCGACATTGTCTACAACCCCGCCCGCACGGGACTCATGCTCGAGGCCGAGCGCCGCGGCATCCCTTGCATCGGCGGTCTACTGATGCTCGTGGCCCAAGCGGCACAGGCCGTCGAGCGCTATACCGGCCAAGCCACCCCGCGCGAGCGCATCCTGGACGTAACGGAGCGCCTGTCGCGCCGTGAGCAGAACATCGCCCTGATTGGCATGCCAGGCTCGGGCAAGACCCGCGTGGGCGGGCAGATCGCTCAGCTCACGGGCCGCGAGCACATCGACCTGGATCGCGCGCTTGAGGAGCGTCTAGGCATGCCCTGCGCCGACTATATCGTCGAGCGCGGCGAGGCGACCTTCCGCGAGCAGGAGACGGCGGCGCTGGCCGACATCTCCAAGCGCAGCGGCCTGGTGCTCTCCACCGGTGGCGGCGTGGTCACACGCGACGAGAACTATCCGCTGCTGCACCAGAACAGCCAAATCGTGATGCTCAACCGCAAGCTCGACGAGCTCGCCCACAAGGGCCGCCCCATCACCGCGCGCGACGGCATCGACAAGCTGGCCGAGCAGCGTATGCCGCGCTACCGCGCCTGGGCCGACTACATCATCGACTCACGCGACTGCGCCGCCAACACCGCCCAGGCCCTCCTCGACACTCTCCCACCCGCTCTCTAACCAAAACCACCACAAAGGGGACAGGCACCTTTGTGGTGGTTTTCTAACCGCAAAGGAAGCAACCATGAAAGCACTCGTCATCAACGGCCCCAACCTCAACATGCTCGGCATTCGCGAGCCGGGCATCTATGGCAGCGACAACTACGACCGCTTAGTGCAGATCTGCCAGGAAGCGGGCGCCGCACAGGGCTTTGACGAGGTCGATGTCTTCCAGTCTAACCACGAGGGCAGCATCGTCGACAAGATCCAGGAGGCCTACGGCAAGGTCGACGGCATCGTCATCAACCCGGCGGCCTACACGCACACGAGCGTGGCAATCCTCGACGCCCTCAAGGCTGTCGCCATCCCGGCTGTGGAGGTCCACATCAGTGCCGTCGAGACACGCGAGGACTTCCGCCAGGTGAGCTACGCCCGCCTGGCCTGCTTCGCCACCATTACGGGCGAAGGCCTGATGGGCTACGCCCACGCGCTGGAGCTGCTGAGGGAGCATCTCGAAAAGTAGCCTCGCGGATCAATTCATTAACACCGATTCACACGAACAAAACTCCAGCGCCGGCAGCAGCGTCCTCGCTGCTGCCGGCATTTTATTGCTGGCATATAATCGTTGCTGTCACACTACGTCTGGAGACCCACATGCTGAGCATTCACCTGGGGGATTACCCCGATTCCATCTACGATACCGAAACCTATTTTAGGAACTCATACTTGGACTCATGGTTCGAAGACCCTATGGCCGCACAGATTATTAAAAGCGTGGACGGATCAGAGCTCATCGGTCCCCACAACATCGTAAGCAAACAGCTGGGCTCGATCACCCCACTCGAACTGTCCGGCGGCGTTAAGACGCTGCTGCTGGTACGCAATCTCCCAAATATGGTGTTCAACGCATCCACCTGCGGAGACAACTGTGCCCGCTGGCTACTCAAGATCGGCAAAGAGCAGGATGTGCTGGCGACCTTATACCACATCATGAAATTCCCCTGGAAGAGCTTTGAAATCCGCATTGAAAACGATGGCCGCATCGTCAGAAACATGCAGGAGTTTGTCGGCGCCACGAATGACTTTTTGGATGTTGATGAGTAATGAAGGGAACGCATACCGTTGTCGTAGAGCGTGCAAAGGTCAAATACACACTCACGTTTAAGCGCAATATTTCCTTTATACGCGGCAACAGCGGCACAGGCAAAACGACGCTCATCTCGATGATTCGCGACTACAACGACCGAGGACCGGAAAGCGGCGTTGCACTCAGTTGCGACGTGCCTTGCGAAACGCTTTCCGGCAGACGCTGGGAGCGCGAGCTATCGATCATCGAAGATTCAATCGTCTTTCTAGATGAGGGTAACGAGCTTATCTACTCAAAGGACTTCGCCAAAGCCGTAAACGGCTCGTCCAACTATTTTGTTCTGATATCTCGTCGCGATGCCAACGAGCTCCCCCTACAGCGTTGGTGAGATCCTGAAGTTAGTCAACACGACAAGTAAAACAATCAATGGCCGCAAGAACGACAGGCGCTTTACTCGGTGACCAAGCCGCTATATGACCACACGGCAAGTAAGCTGTATCAGGATCTAAATGTTGGATTCGAGGTACCCGACGCCGTAGTTGTCGAGGATAGCAAATCTGGCTATCAATTCTACGACGCTCTTTGCAACCGGCTCGGGATCCCCTGCTATACCGCCACCGGCGTTGCGAATCTAAAACGAACAATTCACGAGTGCCCCGAGCAAAACGTTCTTGCCATAGGAGACGGCGCGGTGTTTGGTCCCTACATCGAAAAGGTGCTCGGACAGCGCGCTTACAAGAACGTTCGCTTGTTCCTCCCGGAATCATTTGAGTGGACACTTCTGCAATCTGGCCTCATTCCCAGTAACGACATTCCAAAAATCCTCAAGGATCCTTCGAGCTATATCGAAAGCCGCGATTACCTGAGCTGGGAGCGAATCTTTACCGATGTATTGGTCAAATACTCAGCAGACACTCGCTATGCCTACAAAAAAGCAAAACTCAATGAGCAATACCTAAGGCCGCAGGCGATGAATGCAGTTGCAAACGTCTTACCCGAGTGCCTGAAGACAGACTAGATACAGCGGGGAGGGCCAAGTTGGTCCTCCCCGCCGTTATTACGCCTTCTTGATTACGTACGCCAATCCAATATCGCAGGCGCAGCTTACGATTGACGCGAAGAGCCACGATGCTGGCAGCGTCATAAGCAGAGGCATGGTCTGCCACGGAATAAACCAATCGACCGCATGGATCGTAAAGATTGCCAGACTGGCTTGCCCGCAGAACGCTCGCACCACCGCTTCGGCCTAAACGTATACCCGGCAAGAATAAAGAGCACCGGCATGTGAAAAAGCCCGGACCACCTAGCGGTCCGGGCTTAATAAACGATGGTGCTCCATGGCGGATTCGAACCGTCGACCTTGGGATTAGAAGTCCCCTGCTCTATCCAACTGAGCTAATGGAGCAAATAACCGCACGCCCAAGCAAGCGCAAGCCTGTCAAGCGCAAGTAATTATAACCTAGTTGAACTGCTCGCGGTACGCCTTGCAGACCTCATCGACCGGGCCGTCCATGCGAAGGTCACCCTTCTCAATCCAAACGGCACGCTGGCAGATGCGCTCAACCTGCTCCATAGAGTGCGAAACGAACAGAACCGTCACGTCGCCGCTCTGGATAAAGTGCTGGATGCGGGCCTCGCACTTCTGCTGGAAGAACACATCACCGACGGACAGCGTCTCGTCAACGATCAGAATATCGGGCTCGGTAATCGTCGCGATTGCAAAGGCGATACGCGCCACCATGCCCGAGGAGAAGTTCTTAAGCGGCATATCGACAAAGTTCTGCAGCTCAGCGAACTCGATAATGCCGTCAAAGTTGGCGTCGATGAACTCCTTGGTATAGCCAAGCAGGGCGCCGTTCAGATATATGTTCTCACGGGCAGTCAGCTCGGGGTCAAAGCCGGCACCAAGCTCAATCAACGGTGCGATATTGCCGTGCACCTTAACGCTGCCCTCGCTAGGCTCAAGCACGCCAGCGATAATCTTGAGCATCGTAGACTTGCCGGAGCCATTGGTGCCGACCAGACCCACGACCTCGCCGCGATGAATATCGAACGAGATGTGCTTAAGCGCCCTAAACTCCTCAAAGAACAGCTCGTGCTTGGCAAGCTTGATGAAGTACTCCTTGAGGTTGGTCAGCGACTCGGACGCCATGTTAAAGATCATGGTGACGTCGTCGACCTCGACAGCCAGAGGCTGCTCGCTGTAATCAACAACAGATTCAGTCATCACAGCACTCCTTAGATGTAGAGGATGAACTTGCGCTCGGACTTATGGAACACGGTGTAGCCAATAACAAGCGCAAGAACCGCCCAAGCGACGCACATACCAAACGTCATAAGCGAGGGCGTAGTTTGGAACAGGAAGATATCACGCATAAACTGCAGGTAGTTATACATGGGGTTCGCATAGACCAGAATGCGCACGAGATGCGGCATTTGCGCAACGAAGTCGGTCGTCCAGAAGATGGGCGTAATGTAGGTCCAAGCCGTAATGACGACGCTCCACAGATGCATGACATCGCGGAAGAAAACCGTGAGGGCGGAGAGCATCATGCCCAGGCCCATGCAGAAGCACATAAGCAGCAGTAGGCAGACAGGCAGCAGAATAAGGTGCCAAGAAGGCATAACACGGAACCACAGCATAACAATAGCTACGGCGACCAGAGAGAAGGCAAAGTTAACCAGCGAGAAGAGCACCTTCTGCACCGGGAAGACCCAGCGGTGCACCTTAACCTTCTTGAGCAGCGGGGCAGCACCCACGATCGACGTCAGAGCCTGGTTCGTAGACTCGGACATGACGGCAAAGGTGACGTTACCCACGATCAAATACAGCGGGTACATCTCGGGCGTAATCGAGCCATTGCGGCCCTGGGCAAAAATCGTCGAGAACACGATGGCCATGACAATCATCATCAGCAACGGATTGAGCACCGACCATGCGACGCCCAGAACGCTACGGCGATACTTGATCTTAAAATCCTTGGTAACCAGCTGACGAAGGATAAACGCGTCCTTCTCAAATTCGTTCTTAGCAAACGTCGCAGGCAGACTGCGAGTTTCTTGTTGCTTTGTCTGATCCGACACGGATGCAACTCCTTTACTCGTAATCGTTGACAAACGAACAGTATAGACCCGACGGCCCTGCAAACGATTCGCGCAACAAAACTGGAGAACTAACCCACATCTAAGGATGACAAGTCCAAACGGCTATACTTTCAAGGATTGAATGTGTAAGGAGCATTGAGTGAATTCTGAATCCATCGCCGTCATCATCCCCTGCTACAACGAAGCGCTCACAATCGGTAAGGTCGTCGACGACTTTCACCGCGAGCTTCCGCAGGCTACGGTCTATGTCTATGACAATAACTCGTCAGACGATACTTCACGCATCGCCACCGAACACGGAGCCACGGTGCGCTTTGAGCCCCGTCAGGGAAAGGGCAACGTGTGCCGCCAGATGTTTCGCGACATCGACGCCGATTGCTACCTGATGGTCGACGGAGACGACACCTACCCCGCCGAGGCGGCCAAAGCCCTCTGCGAGCCTATCCTCAACGGCACGGCCGATATGACCGTAGGCGACCGCCTTTCCAACGGCACCTATGCCGAGGAGAACAAGCGTGCCTTCCACGGCTTTGGCAACAATCTGGTCCGCGCCATGATCAAGTGGATCTATGGCTACAGCTTCGATGACGTCATGACCGGCTACCGTGCCATGAGCCGCCCGTTCGTTAAAACCTTCCCTGTGCTTTCCGAGGGCTTCCAGATCGAAACCGAGCTCTCGATCCACGCCGTCGACCACCGCTGGCGCATCAAAGATGTGCCCATCGAGTACCGCGACCGTCCGGAAGGTTCCGAGTCCAAACTCAACACCGTGAGCGACGGCATTAAAGTCGTTGCGATGATCGGCACGCTGTTCAAGGACTACCGCCCGCTGAAGTTCTTCAGCCTCGTCGCGCTTCTGTTTGCGGTGACTGGTCTCGCCCTGGGCATGCCCATCGTTGTCGAGTACTTTCAGACCGGCCTCGTTCCGCGCTTCCCCACCGCCGTGCTCGCCGCCTCGTTTATGTTCCTGTGCGGCCTAAGCCTTGCGACCGGATTCATCCTCGATTCCGTGGCAAAGGTCGAAAAAAAGCAGTGGGAGGTCAACGTGTACAGCAAATACGCCTACGATGACCAGCCCGGCCGCCCTACTTCCAAGCCAAGCGAGAGGTAAACCACCATGCCGCTCATCTCCATCGTCGTGCCGTGCTACAACGAGCAGGAATCACTTCCGATCTTTCTCAAAGAGCTCGATGGCGTCGTTCGCATCATGACTCAGCAGTACCCCGAGATCTCCTTTGAAGCCGTCCTCATCGACGATGGTTCGGCAGACAAAACGCTTGCCGTCATGAAAGCAGAAGCCGCGGCGGCGCATCCATACGTCATCCACTGGCACTCTTTCTCGCGGAACTTTGGCAAGGAGGCGGCACTACTCGCAGGACTCCAGCACGCAAAGGGCAACTATGTCGCCACCATGGATGCCGACATGCAGGACCCGCCCTCGCTCCTGCCGAAGATGTACGAGATCTTGCAGACCGAAAACTACGATAACGTCGCCACACGCAGGACCACCCGCGAAGGCGAGCCTCCCATCAGGTCGTTCTGCGCCCGTATGTTCTACAAGATCATCAACCGCATTTCCAAGGCCGACATCGTCGACGGAGCACGCGATTTTAGGCTCATGAAGCGACCTATGGTCAACGCCATCATCTCCATGGGCGAATACAACCGATTCTCCAAGGGCATTTACGGCTGGGTCGGCTTCAAGACCAAATGGCTCCCCTACGTAAACGTCAACCGCGTGGCCGGCGAGACCAAATGGAGCTTTTGGTCGCTGCTCCTCTATTCCATCGACGGCATCGTCGCATTTTCCACGGCGCCGCTCTCCCTCGCCGCCCTCACGGGTATCGTTTTCTGTCTCATCGCTATCCTGGGATTCATCGTCATCCTGGTCAAAACGCTTGTTTGGGGTGACCCCGTCGGCGGATGGCCGTCCCTCGCCTGCCTCATAACGCTGTTTGGCGGCATGCAGCTTCTGTGCTTAGGAATCATCGGTGAATACTTGGCAAAAGCCTACTTGGAGACCAAGCGCCGCCCCATCTATATCATTCGAGAATCCAACGAGGAATCTGATGACACAGCCCAATAACAGCACGCTCAAGAATGTGGCGTTCTACGCCGCCTGCTTCGCGTTTTCCGTCGCACTCTTTGTCGCACTTGCAGCGGCGGACCATGTCTACCCCTTTGGCGACAACTCGTTTCTCACCAACGATCTCAAATACCAATACATCGACTTCTTCGCGTGGTTTCGCCGCGTCCTTTTAGGCGAGGCAAACCTTCGCTATTCCTTCTCGCAGGGACTCGGCATGAACACATGGGGGCTCTATAGCTACTACCTCGCCAGCCCCTTCAACCTGCTCTGCGTGCTGTTTCCCGCAGACAAGCTGACGCTCTTCGTATTTGCCATAACCGCGCTCAAGCTTGGCTGCATTCACATCAGCAGCGCTTGGTTCCTGCAAAGGCGTTTTGGTCTACCCAAGCCCGCAGCATTCCTACTTTCCCTATCATTTACGTTTTGCAGTTGGACCATAAGTAATTTGTGTAATCCGCTCTGGATTGATTGTCTTATCCTACTGCCCATCTGCGCTTTCGGATGCTACGAGCTCATTCGGGAACAAAAAATGATACGCCTCGTTATTGCGATTGCCCTCAATGTCATGTTCTGTTGGTATACGGCCTATATCAGCATCCTATTCCTCTGCATCTTCGTATTGGTTGAGTTTGTCGATTACGTCGCTGCAGAAGGATTTAGCTGGATGCTCACGCTCGACCGGGCCCTACGATTTGCAGGGGCTATGATGCTTGGGCTGCTCCTGTCCGCCTGGACCTTTTTGCCGACCATCCTTGCCATGGCAAAAGGCGGCCCCGTGCTGGCACTTGGCCCTTTGCTTAAAACAGGCCTCAAATCGCTCATCAGGGGCTTCATCCCCGGCATGTGGGTGAATAACGGGAACACGCCGCAGTTCTATTGCGGCGTAATCATGATGTTACTTGCAATAAGCCTACTGTTTAACCGCAAGGTTTCGGCCAAGATACGCATCGCAACGTTCGTCGTCACAGCCGTCCTGATCGCTAGCTCCGTTTTGAGCCCGCTCGAGTACATCTGGTGCGGCATGCGCGTTCCCAACGGGTTCTATACGCGCACAGCCTTTTTGCTGGGCTTCTTTACGATGTGGGCCGCAGGCTATTCGTTGCAGGTGTTCGAGGGCCAGCCCAAATTTCATCATGTCTATCGACCCGCCGTCGTATTACCAATCCTGACAATCACCGCAATTGAGTTGTTTATCAACGCCCATGTGATGTGGAACCAACTGTACGCAGGCTATTCCGAAGATGCCAACTGTACCTATGTGACCACCGCAACCAACACGATCACAGCCATTCAAGACCAAGATTCTGCGTCATTCTACCGCATCGATCGAACGACCACGCGCGCCGATAGCGCCGCCCTCAACGAGGGCTTAGCGCTTGGGTACAACCAGCTGTCGTCCTACTCATCCGCAAATAACCCGCAGGCCATCGCACTGCTCAACTCCCTTGGATACAGCAGCGTCGGCGAATTCTCGACCCGTTATGCCGAGCCCATTCTCGCCGTCGATGCCCTACTGGGAGTCAAGTATGCTATTCCTGAAAACGCGCCCGCGGGATACGTTTTAGCCAAGACGAATCATGCCGACTCCACAAGCGCGGTGTACGAGAACCCCTATGCGCTCAGCATTGGCGTCGCGGCCTCAAGCGATATCCAAAACAGCACGCTAAAGATCGAGAACCCCTTCGAAAAGCAGAACGACCTCTACAGCAAAATCCTAGGCCGCGAGGTCGAGCTCTATACCAAGATCGAGGCCACGAGCACGGAGAATAGCGATGGCTTAAAGCAATGGAGCGTTACTGTACCGGCAAGCTCCATCGGGTATCTCTACATCAACAAAGATGCGACCGCCGGCAGTTATTGGCCCGTCACCCTTACCATCGACCAGCGAACGATCGAAAACGAAGCCTGGAGATTCGACAATAATATCCGCCAGATTGCGGATGCATCGGACGCCCCGAGCCAGCATACGGTGGCAATCGGAGTCGCAGAGGGCTATACAGACATGCCCCAAGACAATGAGCCGGTCTTTTACGCCCTCAATCTGGACGTTTTCAGACAGATCATTAACGAGCTTAAGACGAGCGAGTTAATTCCGACGGTTTTTGAGGACGGAAGGATCGAAGGCGAGTATACCGCCAAGGATGACGGCAACCTGCTGCTGAGCGTTCCGTACGATGAGGGCTGGAACGTAACGGTAAACGGAACCGCCGCAGAACTAACGCCCGCCGCCGATAAGGGCCTGTCGTCCCTGAACATGCAGAAAGGCGCGAATAGGATCGTGATGACCTACAAGACTCCGGGCGCCCTTGCGGGGCTTGCAGTGAGCCTGGCGACCGCCGCAGTCCTTGTTGCAGCAGGGCTATACGACAGGCACAAGAAAAGCCGCCGTTAACAAGCGGCGGCTTTTGCTCTTGAAAAGTTGATATCGGCTAGAGCGTCTTGAGGTACTCCCCCAGCTCTTCCTCCCAGTCGGGCATGTGGAACCCGACTGACTCGAGCCTGGACAGGTCGAGCGCGGAGTGGACCGGGCGCGGGGCGATGGGGCCCGCGGCGTTCGCGTAGTAGTCGGCGGTCGATACCGGCACGACCTTGTCCCCGTTGCCGTTGGCGGCCTCGAAGACGGCGCGGGCGATGTCGGCCCAGGACCTGACGGCGCCGGAGCCCGTGCAGTCGTAGGTGCCGTAGGGGGCGTGCGTCCCCAGCACGTGGAAGATGGCCTGCGCCATGTCGCGCGTGAAGGTCAGGCGGCCCAGCTGGTCGTCCACGACGGTGATCTTTTCCAGCTTGTCCTCCGGGTCGGCGACGCGGTCGGAGAGCCCCTTCATGGTCTTCACGAAGTTGTGGCCCTCGCCGATGACCCAAGAGCTGCGCATGATGTAGTGGCGCGGGCAGCCGGCCACGGCGATGTCGCCGGCGGCCTTGGTCTGGCCGTAGACGGACAGCGGGCTGAAGGGCTCCTCCTCGTCATGCACCTCGGCGGTACCGTCGAAGACGTAGTCGCTTGACACGTGGACGAGGGTGATCCCGTGCTCGGCGCAAGTGCGGGCGAGCAGGGCCGGGCCGGTCGCGTTGGCCTTCCAGGCGATGGCGCGGCCCTCGGGGGTCTCCGCCCTATCCACGGCCGTGTAGGCGCCGCAGTTGATCACGGTGCCGTAGAGCGACCAGTCGTACTGCGAATAGGCGTCCGGGTCGGACATGTCGAAGGTGTCGATGTCGCAGAAGTCGAAGTCCTTGGCGACCCCGCGCTCCTCGGCGAGCTTGCGAACCGCACGGCCCAGCTGGCCGTTGCAGCCGGTGACGAGGGTGCGTCTGGGCGCCATGGGGACGACGTCCCTGAGCATCGGGTGGTGGAGGTCGGCCTCGGAGACGGTGGCCTCTTCCAGCGGGATCGGCCACTCGATGGCGAGCTCGGGGTCGGCGAGGTTCACGAAGGTGTAGGTCCTCTTGAGCTCCAGCGACCAGTGGGCGTCCACCAGGTAGGTGTAGGCGGTGCCGTCCTCCAGGGCCTGGAAGGAGTTGCCCACGCCGCGCGGGACGTAGATGGCCTTGCTGGGATCCAAAACGGTCGTGAATACCTTGCCGAAGGTCTCGCTGCCCTCGCGCAGGTCCACCCATGCGCCGAAGACGCTGCCGCGGGCCACCGAGATGAACTTGTCCCAGGGCTCGGCGTGGATGCCGCGCGTGACGCCGCGGCTGTCGTTGTAGGAGATGTTGTTCTGGACGACCTTGAGGTCGGGGATGCCCAGGGCGGTCATCTTGGCGCGCTGCCAGTTCTCCTTGAACCAGCCGCGCGAGTCGCCGTGGACGGCGAGGTCGACGACCTTGAGGCCCTCGATGCCGGTCTCGGCGACGGAGAGGTCCTTCTCGAATGCGATGTCTGCCATGTGGGAAAAGCTCCTATCGAAGAGATTGGTAAACCGGGGGCGCCC
>CABVCF010000044.1 GCA_902496775.1 uncultured Collinsella sp. | reverse complement strand
CGCACGAGCCGGGTGCGAGCATCGTGGCGTCCAGGTCGGTAAAGACGTACTTAACCTTGGCAAGACGCTCGCGCATCTCGCCCGAAAGCTCGGCAACGGTCGGCAGGGTGTTGTGGGACATGGTCACTCCATTTACGTAGAAGGGGCTTGGTCTAGGCGTCGTACGCCGCAAGGGTGCGCTTGAGAATCGAGCCGTCGCGCTCACAAGGCTCGGGTCCGTTCTTGCGCAGCATACGCTCTTCCTCGCCCTTACCGGTCACGATAACCACGGCAGGACGGACGGTTTCGCGCACGGCAGTCTCGATAGCGGCAACGCGATCAGTCACGATTTGCCAGTTATTATTTCCCTGCGCTTGAACGTTGCGCGCGATCTCGGCGCAGATATCCTCGACATCCTCGGGGCCGGGGTCATCCTCGGTAATCACGATTCGGTCGGCATACTTGCCAGCGGCGATGCCCATCGTGGTGCGTCGATCGACACCCTTACCGCCCGTAGCGCCAAATACAACCGCCAGCTCGCGCTCGGGATAGTTCTCGCGCAAGTCGCGCAGGAGTGTCTCGAGGCTCATGCCGTTATGCGCAAAATCGACGACGCCCAGGATTTTGCCCGATACGGACGGATAGAGCTCCATGCGACCGGGAACGAAGACGCCCTCAAAGCCATGGACGATACCCTCTTCGGAAATGCCCAGAGCCTCGGCGCAGGCAATAGCGGCAAGCGCGTTGGACACATTGAACTTAACCGGCGTGGGAATCACAATGTCGCGCGTAAAGCGGGGCGTGCGCACCGTTGCCACCACGCCGCAGTCGCCATTACGAATCGCCAGCGCAAACACGTCGGCACGCTCGTCGGTCAGGGAGAACGTCACCGTACGTTCGCAACGAGACGCCGCCTCGAGCACACGATCGACCTTATCCATATCGAGATTGACCACGGCAAAACGGCTCTGCGAGAAGATTTTGAGCTTGCTGGCAAAGTAATCCTCGAGCGTCGGATGCTCAATCGGCGAAATGTGATCCTCGCCGATATTGGTAAAGGCGCCGACTTCAAAGGCGATCTTGCCCGTGCGCTCGTATTTGAGGCCCTGGCTCGATGCCTCCATAACCAGCCACGGGGCACCCGCCTCCGCAGCATGTGCGATGCGAGACTGCAGCAGGAAGGATTCGGGGGTCGTCAGCTTGGAAGGGCCCGCCTCGATGCCGTCGTCGAACTCAATGCCCGTATTAAGAGCAGGTCGATGACAGCCCGTAAGCTTGGCCTCGTTGACGAGAATGCCGCGCAGATAAAAGCTACAGGTCGACTTGCCCTTGGTGCCTGTAAAGGCACAGACCTTCACCTTGCCCGACGGGTGCCCATAAAAGGCATCTGCCACCACGGCGAGCGTGCGACGAATATCACTCACAATCACCGCGGGAAGATCAACATCGTAATCGACCTCGGAAACGTAGGCCACGGCGCCATCGGCGATTGCCGAAAGCAGGTACTCACGCTTAAACGCGCGGCCCTTGCAGACAAACAACGTGCCCGGACGCACCTGGCGCGAGTCGTCAGTCGCAAACTCAATGCGTTGGTCGCACGAAGCGCTCGGTTTGGAAACAACAAGGTCATCTTCCTCGAGCAACTCTATATAGCGCATCAGAGTTAGCTTCTCTTGTGTCGGACTCGACATACAAAGACCTCTCTCGCTAAATTCAGCCTTAAAGGGCAAAAGACGTCCCGCGGCAGAAACGATGAAACATTCTGTATTATCAACCATCCTAATATGCCACCCGACCCTGCGCGCACTGCAGCCTTCTAAAAAATTGCATGGACTGTGCCGTGGGTTAATAAATGGCAACCGTGTTCACCCCGCGTAAAAACAAGGAAATCTGGGTGCTATTCTTTAGCATAGCGTTCGCAACCACGGCCCGCCGCTTCGTCTGAAGATCGGGCCGTGGTTTTTTCGGTTCGCTCGGCGCTTATGCCCTATCACGAAACAAAAGATTGGCATGATAGTAAAGATAATTTGACATCAGCTGCCGCAATCTTTGCAGCAGTACACCTGAGCCGTCAGCAGAAAGGATCTTGCATGTGCGGTTTTGTCGGTTTTACCGGTACAGATGAACAGAGTGAGCTGGTTCTCACGGCCATGATGAATCGCATCATCCACCGTGGTCCCGATATGGGCGGCCAGCATATCGTCGACAACGTTGCCCTTGGCTTCCGTCGTCTTTCGATTCTTGATCTTTCCGAAGCTGGAGCTCAGCCCATGTCGAGCGACGACGGCAAGGTCACGATTGTTTTCAACGGAGAGATCTACAACTTCCAGGAGCTTCGCGCCGAGCTGGAGGCAGCCGGCTACGCCTTCCACTGCAACGCCGATACCGAGGTCCTGGTACACGGTTACGAGGAGTGGGGCGAGGACCTGGTCAACCGCCTGCGCGGCATGTACGCGTTCGTGATTCACGACCAGAACAAGAACAAACTCTTTGGCGCTCGCGACATCTTTGGTATCAAGCCGTTCTATTACTACCAGGCATCCGATGGCTCGCTGCTGTTTGGCTCCGAGATCAAGAGCTTCCTGGACCATCCCAAGTTCGAGAAGGCTGTCAACCACGACGCGCTGCGCCCCTACCTGACGCTGCAATTCCCCGCCACGGAGGAGACCTTCTTTAAGGGCGTGTTCAAGCTTGCCCCGGCGCATTGCTTTACGTATGACCTGTCGACCAACACCATGGACATCAAGCGTTACTGGAGCTGTGACTTCACCGACGACAACTCCAAGACCTTCGAGGAGTACGTGGACGAGTGCGACAAGGTCGTGCACGAAAGCGTCGCCGCGCACCGTATCGCCGATGTTAAGGTGGGCTCGTTCCTTTCTGGCGGCGTTGACTCCAGCTACATTGCCGCCTGCCTCATGCCCGACACCACGTATTCTGTCGGCTTTGATTACAAGAACTTCAACGAGACCAACTATGCTGCCGAGCTTTCCGACAAGCTGGGTATCAAGAACGTTCGCAAGATGATTACCGCCGACGAGTTCTTCGATGCACTGCCCGATATCCAGTACCACATGGACGAGCCGCAATCGAACCTGTCCAGCGTGCCGCTGTACTATCTGGCGCAAATGGCTTCCAAGGAGGTCACCGTCGTCCTTTCGGGCGAGGGTGCCGACGAGCTGTTTGCCGGCTATGAGTGGTACGAGGACACCCCCGAGATGCGCTCCTTTAAGAAGCACGTGCCGCTCGGCGTACGTCGCGCCCTGGGCTCACTCGTTCAGCATCTCCCCTACTTTAAGGGCCACAACTTCCTGACGAAATGCGCCGAGGTTCCCGAGCGCTGGTATGTGGGTCAGGCAAAGGTGTTCGATCCCTCCGAGGTCGACAAGGTGCTCAAGCCCGCTTATGACACCGGCAAGAACGCCGCCGAGATGTGCGCCGAGTACTACAAGCAGGTTCCCAACTGCTGCGAGCTTTCCAAGAAACAGTATCTGGATATGAACATGTGGCTGCCGGGCGACATCCTGCTCAAGGCAGACAAGATGTGCATGGCGCATTCTCTGGAGCTTCGCGTCCCGTTCCTGGACAAGAAGGTCATGGAGTTTGCCGAGCACATTCCCGCCAACTACCGTGTTAACGAAGAAGGCTGCAAGCTCGTCCTGCGTCACGCCGCCAACCGCGCGTTGCCCGACGAGTGGGCAACGCGCAAGAAGGTGGGCTTCCCCGTGCCGGTCAAGTTCTGGCTGCGCGAGCAAAAGTACTACGACTACGTAAAGGAATACTTCACCGCACCGTGGGCTGCTGATTTCTTTGACACCGATGCACTCATGAAACTGCTTGACGATCACTTTGAGGGTCGCGCGCTCAACCAGCGCAAGATCTATACCACGCTGACGTTCCTCATCTGGTACAAGCGCTTCTTTATCGATGAGGACAAGGGCGCCGAAGTCGCCGCGTAAGTTTCGTTATGAATTAGCGGTGAACAGCACGGGGTTTCCGCTATACTCAATCCCTGCGGGCGATTGGCGCAACGGTTAGCGCAGGTGCTTTACACGCACAAGGCTGGGGGTTCGAATCCCTCATCGCCCACCACTGAATTGTTAGGCCTCCAGCGATGGAGGCCTTTCCTTTTTGGGCGCAGCGCATGGGATTCGAACCCGACAGGGTGCGGAGCTGAGGAAACGCGAAGCGTTTTCCAGCGCAGCACGCGAGGAGCGAAGCGACGAAGCGAAAGCGGGCGGCGCCAGCCGCACGCGACATCCCTCATCGCCCACCACAGAATTGTTAGGCCTCCAGCGATGGAGGCCTTTCCTTTTTCGGGCCCATCGCAGAGGGATTCGAACCCTACGGCTCGCTCGTTTCAAGGGCAATGGTCAAAAAATGCCAAATATGAGTACTGCCACCTTTTTTGTAACAGCATTTTCAAGGTCCCAAAGGGCAAATCTGACATCAAAGCAACGGCTAATGGTCCGGATGAGCATGTTTTCTGACAACAAAACTGAACATATGTGGTCTAACTAATCCTGGATAGTCGGTTTGATACGAGATTCAACTGGTGACAGTACTCATATTTGGCATTTTTTGACCAGAGGGACTTTTGCCCATCGCAAATCGGCAACAAAACGGGCTCCAGACCGCTGAATCGTGCCGCATAGGGCACGTCCGCAGTCCGGAACCCGGTCCAAATTGAGCTATTGCGTTGTGTTAGGCCAAAACGTTCGACAAAATCTCGATCAGGCTATCCACATCGGCTTCCTCGCACACGAGCGGCGGCAGAAAACGCAGTGTGTGGGCACCAGTAGCGTTAATCACAGCGCCGGCGGCCAGCGCGCGGGCAACAATATCATGCGCATCGCCCGCAGCGTCATCCAAGTCGCAGCCGAGCATCAGGCCGCGTCCACGAACCTCAACCACGTGCGGAAGCTTGGCGAGCTTTGCCTCCATATAAGCACCCACCTTGGCAGCATGCTCGCCATAATCGCCGCGCACGAGCGCGGAGAGCGTCGCGGCGCACGCCGCGACAGCCAAGCAGCTACCGCCAAAGGTCGAACCGTGATCACCGGGCTTAAATACGTCGGCGATCTCTTTCTTTGCCACCACGGCACCCATGGGCACGCCATCGGCTATGCCCTTGGCAAGGCTCATAATGTCGGGCTCCACGCCATAGGTCTGGAATGCAAACGGCTTGCCGGAACGGAAGATGCCGCACTGGACCTCATCGGCGATAAGAACGGCGCCCGCCTCGTGTGCCAGGTCGCGCGCTGCCGCCATAAACTCCTCGGTCATGGGGTGCACGCCGCTCTCACCCTGAATCGGCTCGAGCATGACGGCGCAAATCTCGCTTCCCAGCTGCTTAAAGATTGCACGCAGCTCATCGACATCGTTGGGCGTGCAGGCCACAAAGCCACCCGGCAGCGGACGGAAACTGTCCTGTAGCCAATCCTGCATGGTGGCCGCAATGGTCTCGAGCGTACGGCCGTGGAAACCGCCGCGCATGCATACGATGGTGTTGCCGCCGTTACCAGCGCGCTTGGCGTACAGACGCGCGAGCTTCATCGAGCCCTCGTTGGCTTCGGCACCAGAATTGGCAAAGAATGTCTCCCACACCTGCTCGTCCGCAGCCGGGGCACCGAGCGCAGCGGCCGTGGTCTCATCGCCGGCGGCAATGGCATCGGCCAGAACGCACGCACCATCTACGTCGTCATTGGCAAGCTTGGACAGCAGCGCCGCGACCTGGCCGCGCTGCTCGATGTAGAAGTAGTTAGACACATGCAGAAGCTTTTTGGTCTGAGCCTCGAGTGCCGAAAGCACTGCAGGATTTCCGTGGCCTAGGCTACACACGCCAATACCAGCGAGAAAGTCAAGATACTCACGACCACCGTCACCAGTGAGCTTCATGCCGTGACCTTCGACAAACTCTACCGGCGAGCGACCAAAGGTATGCATAACGTAATGGGATTCGAGCGATTGTTGAGTTGCAAGTGACATAGGATGCCTTTCGTTGGGCGCCGTACGGCGCAGGGCTATGGGTGCAGGGACGCGACGACCGCGGGTCAGCTAGACCGTCTGGAGCTTCTCGACCTCGTCGAGGTTCTCGGTCAGGCGCGCCGCAAACGTCGAAAGCGGGTGTGGATGCGTATCGAACTCGTAGGCCGTCTCGGTGGAGTGGATCACGGTACCGACGCCAGCATCGGTCAGCAGCTCCAGCAGCAGCGAGTGCGGCGTCGTGCCGTTGATGATGTGGGCTCGGAACACGCCAGCAGTAAGCGCATCGACGGCGGCGCGAAGCTTGGGGATCATGCCCTTGTCAACTTCGCCGCCGTAGAGCATCTCATTGACCTCATCGAGCGTCAGGTTGGAGATAAGCGAATCCTTGTCGCTAAAGTCCTTGTACAGGCCGTCGACGTCGGTCAAGAAAATCGCCTTGTGCGCATGAAGCGCCGCTGCAACGGCGCCGGCGGCGGTATCGGCGTTGATGTTAAAGAAGCCGCCATCCTCCCCCGCCGCGACCGTGGCGATAACAGGAATATACTCGCTGTCGAGTAAACGCTCGATATAGTCGGTGTTGACGTGCGTGACCTTGCCTACGCGGCCGAGCTCTGGGTCGAGTGGCTCGGCGATAAGGGTGCCGGCGTCGCTGCCGGACACGCCCACGGCCAGGTTGCCGTGGTGGTTGAGCGCCGCGACCAGCTCCTGATTGACCTTGCCACCCAGTACCTCGCGCACGATGTCCATGGTGGCAGGCGTAGTCACGCGCTGGCCGTTCTTAAACTCGACGGGGATGTCGTAGTGGCTGAGCGCCTCGTTGATGGCCTTGCCGCCACCGTGGACGATAACAGGACGCATGCCGATAATCTTGAGCAAGACGATGTCGCTCATCACGTCACGACGCAGCTGCTCGTCGACCATGGCGGCACCGCCGTACTTGATAACGACCGTCTTACCGGTCAGGTTCTTAATCCATGGCAGCGCCTCGAACAGCAGCTGCGCGGTAACTTCGTTGGATTCGCTCGAGCGGCAATCGCGTGCGAACTTCATAGTCTGCCTCGTCTTTCGTGTAGCTATCGCGCCGCACCTCGTTGCCCGCGATTGCAGCGGGACGCGCGGCACATCGGGACTCTAGGAACGGTAATCACCGTTAATGGAGATGTACTCGTGCGTGAGGTCGCAAGTCCACACGGTGGTCGCCGCGTCCCCTGCGCCCAGGTCTGCCGAGATCACAATCTCGGGCGCCTCAAAGCGACGCAGCGCCTCGTCCTCGTCAAAGGGAACGGTCAGACCATCACGGCAGACGGGCATACCCATCATGTCGATGGACACATCTTCTTGGTTAAATTGCACGCCGCACTTGCCGAGCGCCATGGCAACGCGGCCCCAGTTGCAGTCGTGGCCGGCGATGCAGGTCTTGACGAGCGGCGAGTTGGCGACAGCACGGGCGGCGATATCAGCCTCCTCGTCGTTCGCGGCGCCGGTGACGTTAACCGTCACGAGCTTGGATGCGCCCTCGCCATCTGCGGCGATGTTGCGCGCCAGGCTCTCGCACAACTCATGCACGGCAAAGGCCAGCTCGTCGAAGGCGTCAGAGCCCTCGACAATAGGCTCGGCATCCGCGGCAGCGGCGCCGGAGGCAAGCATGATGCAGGTGTCGTTAGTCGAGGTGTCGGAGTCGACCGTTACCTTATTAAAGGTCTGCTTGACGGTGGAGAGCAACAGGGCGTGGAGCGCCGCCGGCTCGACGGGGGCATCGGTAGTGATGACCGCGATCATGGTGGCCATATTGGGCATGATCATGCCCGAACCCTTGCACATGCCGCCTACCGTATAGACATTGCCCGCATGACCCGCAGCCTCACTGACGTAGGACACGGCGTACTCCTTGGAGTGCGTGTCGGTCGTCATGATAGCGCGAGCGGCATTGGCGCCACCGTGGGAGGAGAGCGCCTCGTAGGCAGCAGGAATGGCGGTCTCAAACGTGTCGATCGGCAGAATCTGGCCAATCACACCCGTGGAGGCAACCAGAATCTGCTGGGGCTCACAGCCGATGACCTGCGATGCGATGTTGCACGTCTCGCGCGCGCAGGCAAGGCCGGTCTCGCCCGTGGCGGCGTTCGCGTTGCCGGAGTTGATTGAAACACCGGCGATGATACCGTAGCCCTTGTCCGCACCGCCCAGGTTGGCACGGCTCACCTGCACGGGCGCCGCGCAAAAGCGGTTGGTCGTAAACACGCCGGCGCCGGGACAGGGTTTATCGGGCATGACGAGCGCATAGTCCAAGCGCTCGGGATTCTTCCGGAATCCCGCATGGATGCCTGCGGCCTTAAAGCCGGCCGCTGCCGTAACGCCACCCTCGACGGCGCGAATCTTGATATCAATCAGGTCGGTATTCATCGTCCCTACGACTCCTTATGTCAAACAAAAAATGGGCATCGGTTGGTGCGCCATGCCAGCCACAATCATGAGACCAGCTTAAGAGTGGCGCCCCACTCGATGCCCGACTACCAAATCGCTAACAATCGAATGTGCTACACCGGGCACGCCACCGTGGGCAAGCCTCGTCGCTCGTCAAAACCAAAGACGATGTTGGCGCACTGGACCGCCTGGCCTGCTGCACCCTTGCACAGATTGTCGATGGCGCCCGTAGCCACCAGGACGCCCGCGCGCTTGTTGAGCGCGAGGCCGATCTGGGCGGCGTTGGTGCCGACGACCGAAGCCGTCTTGGGCTGCTGGCCGGCATCGAGTACGCGCACGAAGGTTCGACCGGCGTAGAACTGCTTGTAATGGTCGACAACGTCCTCAAGGGTCAAAGTATCGATAGCCTGCGGCGTAAGCGGCATCGTCACCGTAGAGAGCAGACCGCGCTTGAGCGGTGCCAGGTGCGGGGTAAAGACGACGCGATCGGTTAGGCCCAAGATCTGCTCGATTTCGGGCGTGTGACGATGCTTGCCCACGCCATAGGCCTCCAGGTTTTCGTCCGCGCTGCAAAAATGCGTACGGGCGTTGCAGGACTTACCGGCACCCGTCACGCCGCTGATAGCGTCGACGATCACGGGGCCGCTCTGGGCAACCCAGCCGGCGCGCACGGCAGGCGCGGCAGCAAGGCTCGTTGCGGTGGGATAGCAACCGGCGCAGGCAACCAGCACGGACTTGCCGTCGGCGTGGTCGGATGCAGCGGTCTCCAAATCCTGGCAGAACAGCTCGGGCAAACCAAAGGCGCGGCTCTTGAGTAGCTCGGGGCTCGTGTGCTCGGCGGCATACCAGGCCTCAAAGGTGGCCGGATCGCTCAGGCGATAGTCGGCCGAGAGGTCAATGCAGGAGACTCCCGCGGCAAGCAGGGCGGGCACCTGTACCATGGCAGCTGTGTGCGGCACGGCCAAAAAGACCGCATCGCAGTTCATGAGCTCGGGGGCGTCATGCGTGGTGAAAACCAGGTCGCTCACACCAGCAAAGCTCGGATACACCGCGGACAGCGGCTGGCCAGCATCGGCGTTGGACGTAATGGCAACAAGTTCAAACTCGGGATGGCCGAGCACGAGGCGAATGAGCTCGGCGCCGGCATATCCAGCCGCGCCGACGATTCCAACCTTCAAAGACATATCAGACTCCTTGTCTGCGATTTATGCACCGATGCGCATTTCGCAGCGGTCGTTATGAAGTGGGTTGAAACTTTAGCACCAAAAGATGCATGAACACGTAAATGGCTTGCATATTCATGCATTGAAACATTCCCGACACATTCGCTTGAAGGAATTGACAAATGGAGCGGGCCCCGTATTGACCGGCGCTCCTAACGGCGCCGGGCAATACGGGGCCCGCCCATGCGAAAACCAAGTTGTTAGGATGAGCCAGCTGGCTAGAGCTCGACCGGCACCCATTCGTCGTGATTGCAGATAAAAGCCTCGGGATCCTCGACGCTAAAGAAGACGAGCGTGGGGTCGTTAGGTCCCTCATAGTGCTCGCCCAGGCGCTCTAGATGCTTCCACCCGGCTTCGCGCATTTCGTCTAAAGCCCGGTCATCCAAGCCAGCACGCCCGCGCAAGATGAGCCAGCCATGGCCCGGCCACCAACTCGTGGCCTCAAAGCGCTGATTTTGCAGCAGCTCCTGCCACACATCTTTGGTGCGCGCCGTTACGAACCACAGTTTGCCGTCCTGAATCTGTGCAAACGAGAACGGACGCACATGTGGCTGTCCGTCCACGCTCGTCGCCAGATACCACGCCGGCACCGACGTCAGATACTCCAACACCGTATTCAATCCGTCCACGTTTCCTCCTGTACTAGCTAGTTTGGGAACCTGGTTTGTGCGAGCTAGAGCTCCAGGCGCTCCTCGCTCCCGTCGATATCACAGAAGCGCGCGGCAATATTGCGGACCGAAAAGAAAGCAAGGCGGCCGTCGTTGGCACTCTCGTGTTCCTCGCCAATGCCCACCATGTGCTTAAAACCCGCTTGACGCACCTTGTCGCTCGCAACTGCGTCGTCCTCAAGTGCGGCCTCGCCGGTCAACACGATCCAACATTCCCCCGGCTTCCAGCCCGATACCTCAAACTTGGGATTCGCGCTCAACTCCGCCCACACATCCTTGTCACGCGACGTGCAAAACCACAACTTACCGTCATCGACCATGGCAAACGAAAACGGCCTCACGCGAGGCTGATGCCCGTCGGCTACATCGGTCGTGGCCAGATACCACGCCGGAATGCGCCTGAGATACGAACAGGCGCGCTCAAGCTGAGCCGTGCGGTCGTTGTCGGTCATAGGGACCCCTTTCTTGCGCTCGAATCGCGCCTAAACAAGTTGAAGGTTGATGCCGATGACGCAGATGAGCAGCAACGCCGTCACCACCGCCGCCAACGCATCGCCGCGGCCAAATGCAAGTGCATGCAGGCGCGTGCGGCCCTGCTCGCCGTGATAGCAGCGTGCATCCATGGCGGCAGACAGCGTCTCGGCATGGCGGAACACGCCCGTGAACAGCGGAATCGCCACACTGCCGAGCATACGCACGCCGCCGAGCGGACCGCCCGTCACGCGCGCGCCGCGGCTTGCCTGTGCATCGGCCGTCTGCTTCATCTCAGTGGCAAACTGCGGCATAAAGCGTAGCGCGATACCCATGATCATGCCGAGCTCGTGCGCAGGAAGTCCCACACGCGCAAACGGCGCGAGCAGGCGCTCAAAGCCCGCGGTGAGGTCGAGCGTCGGCGTGGTGAGTGTAATGGCGCTCATGCCGGCCATCATCAACGTCAGGCGGCACGCCATAAAGGCGGCGGAACGCAGTGAGCCCTCGCTTATCTGCAGAAAGCCGAGCTGCCACAGGATGCGCCCACTCTGATCGGTAAACAAGTTGAGCACCGCGACCACGACGACGATTGCCAGCAGCGGCGCCATCGACGACAGAACGCGACGAACCGGCACCCGAGACACGGCATAGGTCAGCACAACGAAAATTGCGACCGGGGCCAGTCCGCGGAAGCCACTGACCGTGAGCGTCGTGATCAGAAACACAAAGCCCAAGAGCAACTTGGTTCGCGGGTCCAGGCGGTGGATTGCACTATCGCCGGGATAGTAACTGCCAAACGAAAACGCCTCCATCAGCAGCCCTCCTCTCGCGAGACCGTCTTGGATTTAGCAATGTCCGCGACGTTAGAAGGACCGTCCGAGCGACCGATCAGCAAATTTGCCAACTCGTCGGCCAACGACTCAACCGTATAGAGCCCGCCGCGGCGCAGCGGCACGCCCGCCTCCGTAAGCGCCAGCGCCATACGCTGGGCGGCGGGAATGCCCAAGCCGATCGACTTGAGCTCATCGGCATGCGCAAACACCTGCGTGGGGGTTCCCTCGGCAAACACCGCACCTTCGTTCATTACGACGATACGGTCGCAGCAATTGGCCAAGTCATCCATACTGTGCGAAACCATGACAACGGTCAGGCCCTCGCGATGGAGTCGACCGATGAGCCCTAGGAAATCCCTGCGCGCAGCCGGATCGAGCCCCGCCATGGGTTCATCGAACACCAGGACCTCGGGCTCCATGGCGAGCACGCCGGCGAATGCCACGCGCCGTTGCTGACCGCCCGAAAGCTCAAAGGGGCTCTTGTCGCCGACCGTGGAAAGGTCGAGGCCCACGCGTGAGAGCGATGACTCGACACGACGGTCGACTTCATCTTGCGGCAAGCCAAGGTTATGCGGACCAAACGCCACGTCCTGCGCCACGGTTTCGGCAAACAGCTGACGCTCAGGATATTGAAACACCACGCCGACCTTGGCCTTAATCGCGGCGGCGTCTTTCTTGTTTGACAGATCGAGCCCCAGCGCGCGAACGGATCCCTCCTGAGGGCGAATCAAACCGTTGAGATGCTGGACCAGCGTCGACTTACCCGAACCGGTATGGCCTGCTAGCCCCAGGAACTCGCCGCGACGCACCGTCAGCGATACATCGCGCAGCGCCCACGGGCTGCTTGGGTCGTTTCCCCAGAGAGCCTGTTTGCTCGATTTGCCCGCAGTGGCCGAGCGCTTGTGCCAGCGGCGGCGCTCGCGCGGACTGAGCGAATAACTGTACGAAACATGGGATAGTTCGATGACGGGCTCCAACGCGTTGCCCTCGTTGTCTACCGGAACAGTGCCGTCAGCGGTTTCCAACTGGGATGCGGAAGGCTGCCCCGCGGTGCCTGCCTCACTTCGCTCGGCATAAGCCTCCACAACCTCGGCGACCATATCCGCCTCACGCACCTGCGCGCAAACGGACACGCCCTTCGCACGAAGTGCCATGCCCAAACGGCACGACTCTGGCATGTCAAGGTTGAGCTGAACGAGTTCATTCGCCCGCGTCAGAATCTCCTCGGGCGTACCGAGCATGGCAACGCGCCCCGCCCGAAACACCGCGACACGATCAGCCTCGGCGGCCTCCTCCATAAAGTGCGTAATCATCACGATAGTCATGCCGCGATCGTGCAACGCGCGGCAAGCCTTCATGAGGCCCTGACGTCCGCGCGGATCGAGCATCGAGGAAGCCTCGTCCAATATGAGCACGCGCGGCTCCATGGCGAGCACACCGGCAAGCGCCACGCGTTGCTTTTGACCACCCGAAAGCGCATGGGTCTCGTGGCGCTCAAAGCCCACCAGGCCCACGCCCTTCAGCGCCTCGCGCACGCGCTGCACGATCTGGGCCGATTCGACCCCTAAGTTCTCGGGACCAAACGCAACGTCGTCCTCGACAAGCGTCGCCACAAGCTGGTCGTCGGGATTCTGGAACACCATGCCAGCAGTCGAGCGGATGTCGTAGACCAGCTCGGGGTCGGACGTATCCATGCCGTTGATACGTACCGTGCCCGCATCGGGTTGCAACAGCGCGTTCAAATGCTTGGCAAACGTCGACTTGCCCGACCCGTTTCCGCCGAGGATGCAGAAAAACTCCCCGTCCTCGATGTTCAGATCGACACCGTCGAGTGCCGACACGGCACCGTCATAGCTAAAGGAAACGCCCCGACACTCAATCATGCGCGGCCTTTGACCTGGTCCTTCTTGGGCGTGATGAGATTAGAGACCGCCTTGTACACCGCCAGCGTGAGTACCGAGTTAAGCACGGTCTTGATGAGGTTGAACGGCAGCACGGCGGGAATCATGAGCGGAGCGATCACATCGACCGAGCCATACCAGAACCATACGCCAATAGTAAGGTTTGCGACCATAGACAGCGCCGTAGCGGCAATGACGCCGAGCACCAGGCCAATCACGGCACCCTTATAGGTATGCATCTTCTGGTAGACGATAGCCGCGGGCAGAATATAGCCCAGCGTGGCAACCAAGTTCATAAGCGCACCGACCCAGTCACCCGTGGTAAGCGCGTGGATAACGATCGCCATGGCGGCAACAGCGGTGCCGGCACCGGGGCCATATGCAAACCCGCACACCATTGCCGGCACCAGCGACGGGTCATAGGTCAAAAACGGCGCCGAAGGAAGGATGGGCAGCTGCACGTACATAAACAGGGCGCCCAAGGCACACATCAGCGCCATGGTAACGAGCTGTTTGGTGCTCCACCTATTCGTGTTCTCAAAATGGATATGCTGCGACTGTTCAGACATAAGATCACCTGCCTCTTTCATCCGGACTCTAACCGTTGGTACTGGGATCTCACCAGTTCAGCCGGCATGCGAACCAACACACGCACGGGTCGCGGACTCATCGGCTCGGTCGCAGGCACCTCGCCTGCGCCACGGCACCCCTTTGACACCGCCCGATTTACCGCCAGTGGGGAATTCCACCCCGCCCTGAAACAGCACTTGCAAGTGTAGCACCAGTAGTCTTTCGCGCAAGTATGCCAAGGGTAATTTATGGTGGGGAAACGCTCCAGAAATGCGGCCGGGACAAGTTAACGCGACGGCCACGTTCACCGTTCGCGCTAAAGTGGTGCGTCTTTCGCGCAAAGCGCGAAACAGCAACCGGGACATGTATCCCCAACAACCACGTCCTCCGCCCACGCCGACCTCAAGGCCGTAAACGCAGGGAATCCGGGGGCGTGACGGGGACTTCTCTCCGGAACATTCCGCAGGACGCAAAGAGGCTCCGCAGCGCGAAGCGCGATGCGGAGCCTCTTTGCATGTCCGAGGACGTTCCGGAGAGAAGTCCCCGTCACGCCCCCGGATTCCCGGTGGGAGTTCTAGACCTTGTCGGCCTTAGTACATACCGCCGCCCTGCTGACCAGCGGTAGCAGCAGCGATTGCGTCCTCAAGCTGAGTGTTCTTGGGGACATCGGAGACGGTAGCCTCGGTGATGAGGATCAGGCTGGCGACAGAAGCAGCGTTCTGCAGGGTGACGCGGCTGACCTTGACGGGGTCGAGGACGCCCATCTCGATCATGTCGCCCCACTCGCCGTTGGCAGAGTTGAGACCCTGGCCGGCGGGCAGCTCGGCAACCTTGTCGACCACGACAGCGCCCTCAAAACCAGCGTTCTTGGCGATGGTAGCGACCGGAGCAGTCAGAGCCTTCTTGACGATATCGACGCCGATCTTCTCCTCGGGGTCGTCGATCTCGACAGCATCGAGCGCAGGAGCAGCATCCATGAAGGCGACGCCGCCACCGGCGACAATGCCCTCCTCGACAGCAGCGCGGGTAGCCTGCAGGGCGTCCTCGACGCGATGCTTGATCTCCTTGAGCTCAGACTCGGTAGCAGCGCCGACCTTGATGACGGCAACGCCACCGGAGAGCTTGGCCAGGCGCTCCTGGAGCTTCTCACGGTCGAAGTCAGAGGTGGTGTTCTCCATCTCACCCTTGATCTGAGCGATACGAGCGTCGATGGCCTCCTTGGAGCCAGCGCCGCCGACGACGACGGTGTTGTCCTTGGAGATGGTGACGGACTTAGCGGTACCGAGCATATCGGCGGTGATGTCAGCGACCTTCACGCCCAGCTCGTCCAGGGCAGCCTGGCCACCGGTGAGGACGGCGATGTCCTCGAGGATGCGCTTGCGGCGATCGCCGTAGCCCGGAGCCTTGACGGCGCAGACGTTGAGGGCGCCACGGATCTTGTTGAGGACCAGGGTCGGCAGAGCCTCGCCGTCGATGTCCTCAGCGATGATGAGCAGGCCACGGCCAGCGCGCTGGACAGCCTCGAGAACGGGCATGATGTCCTGAACGCTGGAGATCTTCTGGTCGGTGATGAGGATGTACGGATCCTTCATCACGGCCTCCATGCGGTCGTTGTCCGTGACGAAGTAAGCGGAGACATAGCCCTTATCAAACTGCATGCCCTCGACGGTGTCGATGGTGATGTCGAACGTCTGGGAATCCTCGACGGTGATGACGCCGTCCTTGCCCACGACCTCCATGGCCTCGGCGATCTTCTCGCCGACCTCGGGGTCACCGGCGGAGATGGTACCGACGGAAGCAATCTGCTCCTTGGTCTCGACCGGCTTGGCCTGCTTCTTCATCTCGGCGACGGCGGCGTTGACGGCCTTATCGATGCCGCGACGGATGGCCAGCGGGTTGGCGCCAGCGGCGACGTTGCGCAGGCCGTCGTTGACGATGGCCTGCGCGAGCAGGGTTGCGGTGGTGGTGCCGTCACCCACGGTGTCGTTGGTCTTGGTGGCGACCTCCTTCACCAGCTGAGCGCCCATGTTCTCGATGTTGTCCTCGAGCTCGATCTCCTTGGCGACAGAAACGCCGTCGTTGGTGATGGTCGGAGCACCGAACGTGCGCTGCAGCGCAACGTAGCGACCCTTGGGGCCCATGGTGACGGTAACGGCGTCGGCCAGAGTGTTGACGCCCTTGGCAAGCTTAGCGCGGGCATCGGTGTTGAACGTAATGTTCTTTGCCATGGTAGGTAATCCTCCAAAAGAAATGTGACTCGCGCCGCCGCTTCCGAGTCCTATGCGGCGGGCGCGTTCAAAGACGAATCAGAGATTCTGACGAGACTAGGCCTCAACGACAGCGTAGATGTCGTCGGCGCGCATCAGCAGATACTTCTCGCCGTCGACCTTGACCTCGTTGCCACCGAACTTACCGTAGATGACAACGTCACCGACCTTGACGTCCATGGGGATGCGCTCACCCTTGTCGTTGACCTTGCCGGCGCCAACGGCAACGATGGTGCCGCGCTGCGGCTTCTCCTGAGCGTTGCTGGCGATATACAGACCAGAAGCGGTCTTCTGCTCGGCCTCGTCGGGCTTGACCAGAACACGATCTGCAAGCGGCTTCAAAGACGACATGCTTGTCTCCTCCTTTTTGGGCCGCGCGGTTATACCACGCGAATTAACCCTTTTTGTTTGCGTACGCGTTGAATGGTACCCACGAATGGCGGGTTATACAACACGGAGTCAAAAAATCTTATTTTTTGGCACTTAGATTTTCTGAATGCCGGGGGATAACTTAGCGGTGGCTCCCGTGTGGCTCCGGAGGGGCGGGGCATAAGGTTTCCTGCTCGGGCAGTCCTGCTCGCACGGAGGCCACATTAAG
>CABVCF010000043.1 GCA_902496775.1 uncultured Collinsella sp. | reverse complement strand
GGCCAAGGCCGTTGCCGGCGAGGCGGGCGTGCCGTTCTTTAGCATCTCGGGTTCTGACTTTGTCGAGATGTTCGTGGGCGTCGGCGCCAGCCGCGTGCGCGACCTCTTTAAGGAGGCCAAGTCCCAGGCTCCGTCGATCATCTTTATTGATGAGATCGATGCCGTGGGACGTCAGCGCGGAGCCGGTCTGGGCGGCGGCCACGACGAGCGCGAGCAGACGCTCAACCAGCTGCTGGTCGAGATGGATGGTTTTGAGGAAAGCGAGTCGGTCATCCTGATCGCAGCAACCAATCGTCCCGATATTCTGGACCCGGCATTGCTGCGCCCCGGTCGTTTTGACCGCCAGGTCACGGTCGACCGTCCGGACGTAAAGGGCCGCGAGCAGATCTTGCGCGTGCATGCCGAGAACAAGCCGATGGACGAGGACGTGAAGTTTGAGAAGCTCGCCCAGATGACCGTTGGCTTTACCGGTGCCGACCTGGCGAACTTGCTCAATGAGTCTGCACTGTTGGCTGCCCGCCGCCATCGTTCCGTGATCTCGATGGACGAGGTCGAGGAATCGATGGAGCGCGTGATTGCCGGACCGCAGCGCAAGGGTCGCGTGATGACCGAGGCCGAGCGCACCACGATTGCCTACCACGAGAGCGGCCACGCTCTGGTGGGCCACATCCTGGAGCACTCCGATCCGGTTCACAAGATCTCGATCGTCAGCCGCGGCCAGGCGCTGGGCTACACGCTGCAGCTTCCGCAGGAGGACCACTTCCTCAAGACCAAGAACGAGATGCTCGACGAGCTCGCCGTGTTCTTGGGCGGTCGCGTTGCCGAGGAGCTCATGTGTGATGACATTACGTCGGGCGCGAGCAACGATCTGGAGCGCGCAACCAAGATGGCGCGCGAGATGGTCACGCGCCTGGGCATGAGCGAGGAGCTGGGCACTCAGGTCTTTGGCGAGGCGCAGCATCAGGTATTCCTGGGCCGCGACTATGCCGATCATCAGGATTACTCCGAGGAGACGGCGCGCCGCATTGATATCGAGGTTCAGCGCATCATGCGCGAGGCCCATCGTCGTGCTGTCGAGATCTTGGATGCCCGTCGCGATCAGCTCGATCTGATGGCGAAGGTGCTGCTTGAGCGCGAGACTGTCGAGGGCGATGCCGTGAATGCCCTGCTCGATAACGAGTGGGACGCCTACCTTGAGCGCGAGGGCGATATCCTGGCGGCCAAGGAGGAGCGCAATGCCAAGGCGGCTGGCTTGCCGACCAAGAAGCGCGCGCCTCGTATGAGCGAGGAGGAGCTGGCGGCTGATGCCGCGGCCTTTGCGCAAGCGGCCATGCAGGAGGATGCCGAAGTCGCATCCGATGATGCCGCCGATGACCGTGCCGTCAATGCCGGTGCCGACACCGACAAATAGTTCTTGTAACAAAAGCCTCCGCGGGGAAATCTGTGGAGGCTTTTCCTTTTGGCCGATATGGGGCCGTCTGTTGATTGGGGACAGACTTAAATGAGCGTTTTCACGCATTTAAGTCTGTCCCCAATTAACATTGCTGCGGCACTTTGCTCAACTAAAGCGTACAATACCGCCTATGCGAAAGGGGAACAGATGATCAACGAAACTATGTATGCTCGCGGTGCGGAAAGCTCCATCATCCGTGAGATTTTTAGCTATGGCCTTGAGCGCAAGGCGCAGATCGGTGCGGAAAACGTATTCGATTTTTCGCTGGGCAATCCGAGCGTTCCGGCACCCGCTGCTGTGGCTGAGTCGATTAAGAAGGCTCTGGAGCTGCCGAGCGACCAGCTGCACGGCTACACGCCCGCACCGGGCCTGCCGCAGTGCCGTACCGCCGTGGCCGAGTCGCTCAACCGCCGTTTTGGCACGAGCTATGAGGGCAAGGATGTCTTTATGACGGTGGGTGCGGCGGCTTCGCTCACCTGCACGCTCAACGCGATTACCAATCCGGGCGACGAGGTCATCGTTATCGCCCCGTACTTCCCGGAGTATCGCGTGTGGATTGAGAAGGCCGGCTGTACGTGTGTTGAGGCGCTCGCCGATGAAGATACGTTCCAGCTGAGCGTGGACAACGTGCTCAAGGCGATCAGCGATAAGACGGCGGCCGTCATCATCGACTCGCCCAACAATCCGACCGGTGCCGTATATACACGCGACACGCTGACGCGACTGGCCAATGTTCTGTGCGAGGCCAACGCTCAGCGCGATCCCGAGAATCCGATTATGCTCATCTCGGATGAGCCGTACCGCGAGATCGTGTACGGTGCCGAGGTGCCTTGGGCACCTTCGATCTACGAGCACACCGTGGTGTGCTACTCGTATTCCAAGTCGCTTTCGCTGCCGGGCGAGCGCGTGGGGTGGATCTTGGTCCCCAACACCAATCCGCAGGCTGCTCGTCTGATGCCGGCTGTTGCGGGCGCTGCCCGTACGCTGGGTTTTGTATGCGCACCGGCACTCTTCCAGCGCGTGATCATCGATTGCATCGATGAGCCGAGTGACGTTGAGGCCTATGCACGCAATCGCACGGCGCTCACCGACGCACTAACGGAGTACGGCTACACCTATGTTGAGCCGGATGGTGCATTCTACCTGTGGGTGAAGGCACTCGAGCCCGATGCGAATGCGTTTTGCGAGCGCGCAAAGAAGTATGAGTTGCTTGCGGTTCCCTCGGACAGCTTTGGTATGCCGGGTTGGTTCCGCCTGGGCTATTGCGTGAGTTACGAAACGATTGTCAATTCGCTACCCGCTTGGAAACAGTTGGCGGACGAGTATCGTTAAAAGTAAAGCGCTCTGCCTACAATGTTTTACGTGAAACGGGGTTTGGTGTTAAGCCGGACCCCGTTGTCATGAACGTTGTGTCTTTGGGATGGAGTGGTTTTACGACTATCGAAGGCTATGCGTACAATGAATATAAGCGACGGCCGTGCCAGATAAGGAGACCTGATGCCCTACCTGCTTTCTTGTGACATTCATACCCATACGATGTTCTCTGCGCATGCATATTCGACCATTGAGGAGAATGTGTACTGGGCGGCAGAGCGTGGCCTGCAGGTGCTCGGATCTGCCGACCATCTGAGCTCTATGGTTACGGCTTGCCCCAATGACCTGCGCAGTTACCAGTTCTTTATCAACCAGGATATCTGGCCGCGCATTTGGAGCGGCGTGCTGGTGCTGCGTGGTGCCGAGGCCGATATCGTTTCGCTGGACGGAAGCCTGTTTGGCGAGGACACTCCTGTCACGCTCGATATTGCCGGCGATTCGTACAGCCGTCAGCATTCGCTGTTCGATTTGGTTACGCGAAATTTGGATTATTTGGTTGCGAGCGTGCATAATCCGCAGATTGCTGAAGGCGCGACGCTGGCCCAGACGACCGAGATGTATATCAACGCCCTGGAGCACCCCAAGGTGTTCATGCTGGGTCACACGGGGCGTTCGGGCGTGCCGTTCGATATCGACGAGGTGCTGTTGGCAGCTAAGGCCAAGCACAAGATTATCGAGATCAACAACCATAGTCTTGAACACGGTGTCGACACTGAGCATTGGGCCGTATGCCGCAAGATCGCCGAGCGCTGCGCCGAGCTGGGCGTGGGCATTGGCGTGTCAACCGATGCCCACATTGGCATGGCCATTGGCAAGCTCGATCACGCGCGCAAGATGCTCGACGAGATTCACTTCCCGCTGGATTTGATCGTGACGCGCGACCGCGAGACGCTGCTGCGCGAGATGGCGGCAGCCGGCGTGTGCGATCTGCGCAATGGGATGTAGCGGAGTTTATAAACCAAGCGAAGGGGGCGGCCCAGGCGGGTCGCCCCCTTTCTTGTCCCAAAAATCTACTGAGGTTGGTTAGCGGCGTTCGAGGACCGCTACGGTTTCGGTGTGGTCGGTGTGAGGGAACATGTCGACGGGCGTGATCTTGAGCAGGCAATAGCCTCCGTCGAGGAGCTGATGCAGGTCGCGCTCTTGAGTTACGGGGTTGCAGCTGATATAGGTGATGCGGCGCGGCTTAAGCGCGCAGGCAGCTTCGAGGAACTCGGGCGTGGAGCCGGCGCGCGGCGGATCGATGGAAAGGACATCGACCCGCTCGTTGTTATCGGCGGCATCCAGGATGTAATCGGTGGCGTCGTCGACCATAAACCAAGCGCTGCGGGTGAGGCCGTTGAGCTCGGCATTGCGGCGTGCGTCGGCAATGCCCGCCGGGTTGCGCTCCACGCCGAGCAGCATAATGCCGATACCCTTGTTCTGGGCATCTTTAGCTGCGCAAAGACCGATGGTACCGCTGCCACAGTAGGCATCCATGAGCACATCGCCCTGGTGCAAATCCATGCCGTCGATAGCGAGCTGATAGAGCAGCTCGGTCTGTTGCGGGTTGGTCTGATAAAACGCGGTGGGGGAGATGTCGAATTCGCAGCCGAGCAGCTGGTCGCGCATGCATTCGGCGCCATAGACGATACGAGTCTCCTCACCCAAGATGGCGTTACCGGGACGTCCATTGATATTTTGGGCAACGGTGACGATATGCGGATCGAGCGCCGCGACGGCCTCAAAGAACTCCTGTGCATGCGGTAAGTCACGCTGGGCGGTCACGAGCGTAACCATGACCTGGTCGGTACGCCAACCGCAGCGGACGACGGCATAGCGGAGCAAGCCCAGATGCTTGTCCTCGTTAAAGGCGGGAATGTGCAGGCGCTCAGCTTCACGCGCGATGCCGTTGAGAATCTGACGAGCGCCCGGCGCCTCGACAGGACATTCGGGCACGGCAACGATTCTGTGCGAACCGCGCTCAAAGAAACCGCAACGGACAGCGCCCTCCTTACCGGGAGCAAAGGGAGTGGCGGCCTTATGGCGAAAACCGCGCGGCGCAGGATATTTGCCCGGGTCGCCCAGGGTGACACCCATGCCACGAATAGGATCTACAGCAATGCCCTCACGCTCACAAAGCGAAGCAAAAAGCTCCTCCATAGCAGCCTGCTTGGCGGCGAGCTGCTTCTTATAAGGACGATTGAGCGCCGTACACCCACCGCAAGCTTTCATGATGGAACAAGGAGACTTGGGGTCCACAGCCTTACGCGCAGACGAAGCCGGATCTTTATGCGAGCGCTTGGAACGAGTCTGAGGCGCTTTATCCCCGCCTCGACGAGAGTCAGAACGCTTGGTCTTAGCTCTGCTCTTGGTCGGTTTGCTTTTTGCAGCTTTAGAAGACTTGGATTTCGTAGAAGATTTCTCCTCCTTCGACCCCTCAGCCGCCTCGATCAAAGCACGACGAGCCTTTCGCTCCGCACGAGATTCTGCCATGAATTAACCCCACTAATTTACAAATTGAAATCTGAAAGCATTGTACCGTGCCAAGCTAGCGGACGATATACAAGCGCCTATTTCATGTCAGTGATAAGTCCAACGATGTTTGCCCGGCGTGGGCGGGGAGCGGCGCGTAATTAAGTTTATCGCGAGTTCCGCACGCAAAGGAAAGCACTTAATGTGCTTTCCGTCTTGCGCAGGACTGTAGAGCAGGAAACTTAATTACGCGCCGCTCCCCGCCCACGCCGGGCAAACCCTCCCTTGTACTCCATCTCACTAAAGTGTATGATTCTGGACGTTACACAACTCACTTTACTTAACTAAAGTGCCATCAAGGGGGAATACCATGAATACCGATATGTCTCGTCGTCAGTTTGTTGGTCTAGCCGGCTCGCTCGCCACGGTGCTTGGCCTTGGTCTTGTCGGTTGCGGCGGTGGCGCCGGCAAGGGCTCCGCTGCTGGCTCTGCCGCGGCCAAGGATGTGAAGGGCGCTGCGGAGTCCAAGAAGCTCGTGGTGGGCTTTGATAAGTCCTATCCTCCGTACGGCTTTGTGGGCGACGATGGTGAGTACACCGGCTTTGATCTCGATCTGGCCAAGGCTGTTGCCGATAAGCAGGGCTGGGAGGTCAAATACGAGGCCATCGACTGGGACGCCAAGGATACGCTGCTTAACTCGGGCGCCATCAACTGCATCTGGAACGGCTTTACCATGGAGGGGCGCGAGGATGACTACACGTTCTCTGAGCCGTACATGCTCAACGAGCAGGTGCTCGTGGTAAAGAAGGATGCGGGCATCAAGAGCTGGGACGATCTTGCCGGCAAGACCGTGATTACCCAGACCGATTCCGCTGCACAGGATGTGCTCGAGGGTGACCAGAAGGATCTGGCGGCGACGTTTGCCACGCTCGACACGATCGGCGAGTACAACACGGCCTTTATGCAGCTCGAGAGCGGCGCGGTCGATGCCGTGGCTTGCGACCTTTCGATTGCCCAGTATCAGCTTGCCGCCAAGCCCGATGCCTATACGCAGCTTGATGAGCCGCTGTCCAGCGAGAACTACGCTGTCGGCTTTAAGAAGGGCGACACCAAGTCGGCCGATGCCGTGACCGAGTCGCTCAAGGCACTCTATGAGGACGGCACGGTTAAGGACCTGTGCGACAAGTACGCGAGCTACGGCCTGTCCTTCGACAACTGGGTTCTCAAATAGCCACAGCACCCAACCTTGCGGCTCCAACCCTCCTCGCGTACCAAAGTACGCTTCGTCGGGCTTGTCGCTCGCAATCTTGGGCACTGTGCCTATTTGAGAATAAGATCAGCCGTTCTGTTGCTGCGAAGGAGAAGGTAGGTTGTCTATCCAAGTCATGATGCAGATGCTTGGCCAGGGATTCTTGGTCAGTTTGCAGTTGTTTGTGCTGACGCTGCTGGGGTCAATTCCGCTGGGAATCCCCGTGGCGTTTATGCGCATGAGCAAAATCGCGCCGCTTCGCTGGATTGCGCGCATCTATATCTCGGTCATGCGCGGTACGCCGCTCATGCTGCAGATGTTTGCCATCTACTTTGCCCCGTACTACGTGTTTGGCATTTCGCTCACGCCCGATTCCAAGTGGACGGCGTGCGTCGTGGCGTTCATCATCAACTACGCCGGTTACTTTGCCGAGATCTATCGCTCGGGCCTGCAGTCCATTCCGCGTGGTCAATACGAGGCAGCCGAGGTGCTGGGCTACTCGCGCGTGCAGACGTTTCTGTATATCGTGATGCCGCAGGTCGCCAAGCGTATTCTGCCGGCGATGGGCAACGAGATCATCACGCTGGTCAAGGACACGTCGCTGGCGTTTGCCATTGGCGTGGGTGAGATGTTCTCGACGGCCAAGGCGCTGGTCGCCTCGCAGGTGAGCATGGTGCCGTTTGCGATTGCGGCGCTGATCTACTGGGTCTTTAACTTTGTGGTCGAGATGCTGCTGGGCGCCGCCGAAAAGAAGCTGGACTATTATCATGACTAACTCAGTGATGAAAATCGAAAACGCGCGTAAGGCGTTTGGCGGCAATGAGGTGCTCAAGGATATCTCGCTCGAGGTGAAGCGTGGCGAGGTCGTGGCGATTATCGGGCCTTCGGGCGGCGGCAAGTCCACGCTGCTGCGGTGTGCCACGCTGCTCGAGACACTCGACGGAGGCTCGCTCTCGTTTGGTGACCTTGCCGTTGCGACGGATGCGGGTTCGGGCGCGGTCTATGCGAAGGGCGATGTGCCCAAGCGGGCACGCTCGCGATTCGGCTTGGTGTTCCAAAATTACAACCTGTTCCCGCACTATACCGTGATGAAAAACATCATCGACGCGCCGATCCGCGTGCTTAAGCGCCCGCGCGAGCAGGCGGAAGCTCGTGCGCGCGAGTTGATCGCGCAGATGGGGCTTACGGGCAACGAGAACAAGGTTCCGTGTGAGCTTTCGGGCGGTCAGCAACAGCGCGTGAGTATTGCCCGCGCCCTGGCGCTCGATCCGGAAATCTTATTCTTTGACGAGCCAACCTCGGCACTCGATCCCGAGCTGACGGCCGAGGTGCTGCATGTCATTAAAGACCTTGCCGCGCAGAATATGACGATGGTAATCGTGACCCACGCGATGCAGTTTGCGCGCGATGTTGCCGACCGCGTGGTCTTTATGGATGGCGGCCGCATTGTCGAGGAGGGTCCTGCCGAGCAGGTCATCGACCATCCGCGTGAGCAGCGCACCCGTGAGTTCTTGAGCCGTATCGAGGGATAGGCTCAGGTATTTACTCAACTATTAATTGAGGCGAAGCCGTCGCAGGTCTTACGGTCTGTGGCGGCTTTTTGTTTGCATCGACGGGGTTCAATAATCGCCTCACAAGCTTGTCTCTTCCTCTCGCCGCCTGTATTCATACGTGCGCCGAAAGGTATGCATGGACGGCCGCCCGTGAGGGTAGGGTGGTGGCATAGGACATTTGGAGGGTGAGTCGGCTCGGTTGCCGACCATGCTGCTCCCGGGATGGCACCGACCGCGAACTCTCCCCGTTGGCGTCGCGCATTGCGCGCGGCCCTGCAAGGAGGTCATCATGGGTGCTCCCAAGACCGGCAATGTAAGGAACGTGGTGCTCGTAGGCCAAGGCGGGGTGGGCAAGACTTCACTCGCCGAGGCCATGCTCCACCTTTCCGGCAAGACTGCCCGCCTGGGCGGCCACGACGGCACCAAGCCCACGCTCGACTATGACCCTGAAGAGGTCAAGCGTTCATTCTCCATCTCGACGACCATCGCGCCGATCGACTGGAAGGGCGCGCGCATCAATGTGCTCGATGCCCCGTGCTACCCCGATTTTATCGGCGACGCCTTTGCCGCGATGAGCGTCTGCGAGACGGCTCTGTTTGTGGTCGATGCCGAGGCCGGCCCGCAGCCTACGACGGTTAAGCTCTGGTATGCCGCCGAGGACCTGCGCCTGGCGCGTGCGGTGTTCGTAAACCGCCTGTCGCGCTCCGAGGCCAGCTTTGCGACCACGATGGACCTGCTGCAAGAGCGCTTTGGCACGCGCCTGGGCGCCGTGACCCTTCCCTGGGGCGAGGGCGAGGACTTTGACGGCATCATCGACCTGGTGCGCATGAAGGCGCGCCATTGCAACGGCACCGAAGCCGTTGAGTCGGAGATTCCCGAGGAGTATCGTGCCCAGGCCGAGGAAGCCCATGACCATCTGTGCGAGCTGGTGGCCGAGGCTGACGACGAACTGATGATGAAGTACTTGGAAGGCGAGGAGACGCTGACGCAGGAGGAGCTTGAAGGCCTGCTGTCGAAGGCGATTGCCGAGCGCATCTTTGTGCCGGTCTTTGCAGGCGATTGCATTAAGGAGCAGGGCGTCAACTCGCTGATGGACGACATCGCCACATACTTCCCGGCGCCGACGGACTACGGCGAGATGCCGCTCATCGACGGTGATTCGCTCAAAATCTCGAGTGACGATGACCGCCCGGTGGCCTTTGTGTTTAAGACCCTGGCCGATCCGCAGCAGGGTCGCATCAGCTTTATCAAGGTGCTGACGGGTACGCTTGAGCCGGGTCTTGAGCTGGTCAACGCGCGCACGCGCAAGGGCGACCGTCTGGCTCACCTGTATGTGATGTGCGGCCGCGACATGACCGAGGTCGGTCACGCTTATGCCGGCGATATTATCGTGGCGCCCAAGCTGGCGGCCGAGACGGGCGATACGCTCTCGATTACCGGTAAGGTCGAGGCTGCGGCGTTTAAGTTCCCCAACTCACAGTACCGCATTGCCATTGAGGCCGAGAATCGCGGCGACGAAGAGAAGCTCTACACGTTTATTGAGAAGGCCTGCAAGGCCGATCCGACCATGAGCATCAATCGTGACGAGGAGACCGGCCAGACTATCATCTCCGCCGTGGGTGAGGCGCAGGTTTCGGTCCTGCTCAATCGCCTTGAGGATCGCACCAAGGTCGTGGCCAAGAGCGTGCCGATCCGCATCCCGTATCGCGAGACTATTCGCCGCACGGCAAGTGCCCAGGGTCGCCATAAGAAGCAGACCGGCGGCGCCGGCCAGTATGGTGACTGCTGGCTGCGCGTTGAGCCGCTCATTGGACCCGACGGCACGAGCGATGGCTATGAGTTTGTGGACGAGGTCGTGGGCGGTCGCATTCCGCGCTCGCTGATCCCCGCCGTGGACAAGGGCGTCCAGGAGACCATGAAGGACGGCATCATTGCCGGCTATCCGCTCACGGGCATTCGCGTGGCTGTGTACGACGGCTCGTATCACAGCGTCGACTCCAACGAGATGGCGTTCCGCGCGGCAGCTCGCATCGGCCTGCGCAAGGCGTGTGCCGATGCCGACCCGGTGGTGCTGGAACCCATCGAGGAAATCACGGTGACGATCCCCGAGAGCTACGCCGGCGCCGTGATGGGCGACATCTCGGCCTCGCGCGGTCGCGTGACGGGTATGGAGACCGATGAGCGCGGCGACACCGTGGTCATCGCCCAGGCGCCTCTAGCCGAGCTGACGGATTACTCGACGCGACTGCGCTCTATCACGCGCGGCACGGGCGACTTTACCATGAAGCCCGCCGGCTACGAGCAGGTGCCTTATGACGTTCAGGCCAAGCTGGTCGAGCGCTATGAGGAGGGTCGCGCCAAGTAGCGTGTGATTTTGCCTGCAATATAGGTGCTGACGAAAAGGCCGCCCTGGGTAACCGGGGCGGCCTTATTTGATCCCTTGGGGACGGAGGAAAACGGATCATCTTTTGGTTACGGGCGACGCGGTCGGCACTAGTCTCCGGATGCCTGGTTGCGGCCGGTGGCGTAGTCGATCTGCACATGCGGCTGCAGGTTGTAGCAGTACACGTGGAAGCAGAGGGTCTTGCCGTGGTCCTCGACCGATTGTGCCTCAAGGCGCACGCCGCGGCAGACAAGTTCCTCTTCGTTATACATGGGCGTGACGCGGTAGAGCACATGGTTACCCGTATCGCGGATGTAGCCGAGAATCTGCTCTTCAAACGGCAGCATGCCCGTCTCGTTGAGATAACGCGTGCCGGTGAGGAGATTCTTGCGATTGGCGTTCTCGCCGCAGAGCGACCAGGCGATGAGGTGGCAGCGGTTGTAGAGGCTCTGGCCTGGAATAAAGTTGTAGCGCTGCTGGTGCCAACCGGCAGGATGGATGCGCGAGATATCGCCGCGTTTTCCCTGTCCGAGCGACTCGGGGCCTACGCAGGCGAGCGCCTTGCGAGTACGGCCCAGGCTGTCGAGCTTGGAGAATTTCTTAAAGCAGCCCTCTTCGGTGGCGCGATCGTATTCATCGAGTGTGAATGATGGCGTGCCGAGCGGGTGCGTGCCGTCGGCGCGAAGGGCAACGTAGGGGTTGCCGGCGTAGTCGGGAATGCTGCTGAGATATACGCCGCGGGCGCGGTTAAGATCGGGGTTTTCGACCTCGTCGATGGGGGTGGCGGCGCTGTCTATGGAAGTGTCGTCACCGGTGTCAATTGCGGCGGATTTGGAGCCATCGCCGGAGTCCTCGGAGCTGGCTGTTCCCGATTCGAGCCTGGCGACCAGGTCTGCTTCGTCGTCGGTGCGGCTGGGACTCTCGTTTTGTTTTTCGGCCAGAGCCGCCGCCTGCTCATCGCTTTGCGGCGACAGCAGCTTGGGAGCTCCGTCGAGCGATCCCGTAAACAGCGCAAACCCCAGCACCACGGCGGTGCCGATGGAAAGTACTTGCTTGTAGGCGGACTTGCGCGACATTGAGGCTCCTGGATGGACGGTTGGGAATCTACCAGTCTAGCAGGAGACGCCGCAGGACGTTTGCTCGGCAGAATACGTAAGATGCGGGACAAACGCTGCTGATGAGGTTGTACCGTATAGGCTGGGAAAGCGATACGCTATTCTTCGTAGAGAACAATGACAGAGAGAAGGCCCCATGCCCGACATTATCCGTATAAGCGACGCGCGGCTTGAGGAGCTTATCGCCGAGGATGTCCCCTATATCGATCTTACGACGCATATCCTGGGAATCGGTGAGGCGCTCGGTGCGATGGAGTATTACACGCGCGAGAACTGCGTGCTTTGTTGCACGGAGGAGGTTGTGCGTATGGCAACTATGCTGAATCTGACGGTCGAGTGGTTTGAGCCCTCGGGAACAAAGGTTGAAGCCGGGCGATCTTTTATGCGTGTATGCGGTTCGGCCGCCAATTTGCATCTGCTATGGAAAGTCGGCCTAAATATGTTCGACCACTACTCGGCTGTGGCAACCAAGACGCGCAAAATGGTCGACGCCGCGCATGCTGCCAACCCCATGTGCGAGGTGCTGACGACGCGAAAGAGCACGCCGGGCAATAGGGACCTGCTGACCAAGGCGGTCGTTGCGGGCGGAGCGTTTCCACATCGCATGGGCCTTTCCGAGACCGTATTGGTGTTCGACAACCATACCAGGTTTATGACAGCGCCTTCTGGAGCAACGGGACTCGATGCGCTTATTGAGCTTCTGCCTCGGATTCGCCGGCGCTGCATCGAGAAAAAGCTGTTTGTCGAGGCGGATGCCGATGACGCTCGCAGGCTGGTGAGGGCGGGCGTCGACGGTATTCAGTTCGACAAAGTGCCGGTCGCTGAGCTTGGGCCGCTTGTCGAGGAGCTACATGGAATCGATCCTCATGTGGCCTTGGTTGCAGCGGGCGGGATTCGTCCCGACAACGCGGCCGAGTACGCGTCGACCGGCGTTGATGGCCTCGTGACCACGTCCTGCTTCACAGCGAATCCCGTCGACATGAGCGTCAAGATGTTCGCCTAGCGCGTCGCTGCGCGTTTGCCCGGACAAACGCGCCCAATAATAAAATGCTTCTTTCTTCGCGGGTCCATGCTTGCCAAACACAGTTGCGGTGGAATAGTTCTTGTTTGGGTCCGATAGGCCGTAAGACAGGAACTATTCCACCGCAACTTATCGGGATGCGCTACTGGTTCATGTTGCCGTGAATGTAGGGGGTGACCTCGGGGGAGATATGGTCGCAGCCCAGCTCGCGCAGCGCGGACTCGATAACGGCGGGCAGCGGGGTCTTGCCCTTGTCGCCGATGGCGGCACCGCCGAGGGCGGCAATCTTTGCAACATCTGCGGGTGCGGCCTCGATATGCATGCAGCCGCCGATCAAGCGCGCGCGTACCTGTGCCAGATCAAGATCGTGCAGGTAATCCTCGCAGGCGCGGATTAAATCGACCTTCTCGCGCGTAAGCTCCTCGCCCGTGGGAACGCGCGTGGCAAGACATGCTCCCGCCGGCAGGTTCCAAACGGGATAGCCCCATGCGCGCAGCAGCTCGCGCTCTTCGTCCTTGGTAAAGCCGACCTCCATGAGAGGGGAGCGTACGCCGAGCTCTTTTGCCGCGCGCATACCAGGGCGGTAGTCGCCGCGATCACTTGCATTGCTGCCATCGATGACGGTGGGAAAGCCGAGCGACTTGGCGTGGTTGACGATGGCGGTAAAGCCGGCGTGCTTGCAGTGGTAGCAGCGATTGGCATCGTTGCAGGCTACCTGGGGGAGCTGCAGCTGATCGACCGAAAGATTGAGCACGGGGAGCTTAAAATGCGGCCCCTCATTGGCCTGTCCATCAACGGACTGCTCAAACGAAGCCTGTTCGGGCGTGCCGATGAGCGGCGTGGTGAGATGGACGAGGAGGGTATTGGTAGGCATGATGCGGGCGCATACGGCGGCCAAAAAACTGCTGTCAACGCCGCCGGAAAACCCGATAGCCACGCGCCCGTATGCCAAAAGCAGCTGCTCGAGCGCCGATAGCTTGTCTTGAAGCTCCTCTGCGGGTGCCGTGGTGTCTAAAATCATGAAACGTTCCTTATCGTTGAGTGCTCGATCGAAAACTATAATCCTAATGCGTTACTTGCCATAAGACTTCTATCTGTGTAACGAAAGTGCAATATGGTATATACGTTATATACAAGTTGCCAAATGCGGTAGAGTTGCAGCAACGCGACAGCGAGAGTCGATGGGGGACCGATATGATCAAGGCTGTTATTTTTGACATGGATGGAACGCTGGTCGATACCGAGCGTTTGGGGATTAGGGCCTGGAAGGCAGGCGCCGCTGAGCTGGGGCTCGCGATTGATGATGCGCTGATCCATCAGTTTATCGGCCGCACGCTGCCCGATGTCATGGACATCCTCGATAAGCATTACGGCAGCCACGAGACCGCCGAGGCGATCTATGTCCGCCACAAGGAGATTCGCGACGAGATGGTCAAGACCGAGCTGGAGCTTAAGGCCGGCGCTGCCGAGTGCATAGACGAGCTGTTGGCTGCGGGCTATCACGTCGGCCTTGCAACGTCATCGCGCCATGTTACGGCCGAGCGCAACCTTAAAGCATTCGGCCTCTTTGACAAGTTTGAAACGGTAACGTGTGGCGAGGACGTCGTGCACGGCAAGCCCGACCCCGAGATGTATCTGCTCGCCTGCGAGCGCGCGGGCTTTGCTTCCGAGGAATGTGCCGTGGTCGAGGATTCGCGCAACGGCTGCGTCTCGGGCATTACGGCTGGCTGCCACGTCTTTGCCGTCCCCGACATCGTGCCGCTGCCGCAGGACGTGGTGGATGGCTGCGAGGCCGTGCTCGATACGTTGTTCGACCTGGCAGCGGCAGTCAAGGCCGTGCGCTAGACAATTGCGGTGTTGAAACGAGCAATTGCCCACGTTTGCACTTAAGCAAAAGGGGCCCGGCAATGGTCGGGCCCCTTTTGCTTAAGCGGCGACTTAGCATACTTGCGGGCGTGCTATAGATACGCACCGAGGTTGATGGCCGTGGCGTCGGTCTGGCTGCTTGCCTGGGTGCTGGCGCGTTCCAGCAGGAACGGCCGCACGAGTTCTTGGCGGTTGATGTCCTCGATGGCCGTGACCGCGGTGACGGTGCGCGCGGCAGAGCCGATGTGGACGTGCTTGGTCTTCGCCGGGGCCTTGTTCTCGATTTGCTCCATGAGCAATTGAACGCCCTTGCGGCCAATCTCGTAGCCCGGGGGCGCTACCGTAGTGAGCGGGACCGATCCGCTCCAAGCGAGCGGGTTGCCATCGCAACCTGCTACGCGTACTTGCCCGGGGACGGCGATGCCTTTGTCGACCAGCGCCGAGATGACGCCTGAGGCCAACACGTCGGTCAGGCCGACGACAAAATCGGGGCGTTCGTCGGCGGGGCGCTCGGCGATTTGGGCACCGATGCCGTAGCCGTCGGCGGCGGTATTCCATTCGCCGGCGTCGATGACTTCGATCTTGATATCGGGGTGTAGGGCGAGCGCCTTATGAATGCCAAGGACGCGCAGGGTGAGTTGCATAAATGCTGCTCTACCCACAACGGTGATATGGCGTGCACCGCGGGCGATGGCAAGTTCGGCAATGATGCGCCCCTGGGCCTCGTTGTCGGCCGCTACGTAGTAGCCGGGCTCGGAGCAATGGATGTCCAGATGGACGATCGGCACGGGCATCTTGGTCATGGCGGGGTGCCAGTCGGGGGACGCCATGGGCTGAACCATGACGCCGGACATCTGGGTGCCCATAAAGTAGCGCAGGTAATGGTCCTCGAGAATATCGTCGTTATCGGCGTTGGCGATGAGCAGGTCGTAGCCGTGCTTGCGGGCCTCGTTGTGGGCACCGCTGGCAATCTGGAGCGAAAAGCCGTGGTCGAGACGGGGGAGCACCAGGCCAAAGGACTTGGTGGCGCCGCCCGCGAGCTGACGAGCGCTTTGGTTGGGCAGGTAGCCAAGGCGATTGATGGTCTCGTTGATGAGCTTGAGGGTTTCGGGGCGCAACTTTTCGGGATGGTTGAGCGCGTTGGAAACCGTGCCCAGCGAAACTCCGGCCTCGCGCGCGACGTCGCTGATTTTTACCTTTGCCATAGCGGCCCCTTTGATGCGTTTCAAGTACAAGCCAGATTGTAGCATCGCCCGCCCCTGAGGTGTCAAAACCCGCCTATTAGGGACAGGTTTATTTTGGCAGGTTTTATCTGGGCAAACGATGCTGTCAGACCAAACCACCACGAAGGTGCCTGCCCCCTTCGGGGTGGGGTGTGTGTATCGAGTGGTATTCAAGTTGAGATACCACTTCTGGTATATCAGCTTGCGTTTGCGTGAGTACAATACTCGAACGTTATGCGTCTCAGCGCCCCCTGTGCGTGGACGTTTTGCAGTCAAGCGGACGAAGGGATTTATCCTATGTGCGGAATTGTCGGCTACACCGGCTCTGATATTGCAAAGAACATCCTGGTCACAGGCCTCAAGCGTATGGAGTATCGCGGCTATGACTCCTCGGGCGTCGCGCTCGAGGTGGGCGAGGGCGCCGCGGCGCACCTCGACGTCATCCGCCGCGTGGGCAAGGTCGCGGGCTTGGAGAGCGAGCTTTCCAACATCGACAGCGACGCTACCTGCGGTATCGGCCACACCCGTTGGGCCACCCACGGCAAGCCCTCCGTCGTTAACGCTCACCCCCACACCAGCTGCGACGGTCGTATCGCCATCGTCCACAACGGCATCATCGAGAACTTCGCCGAGCTGCGCGAAGAGCTGGAGGGCCGCGGCCACCACTTTAAGAGCGAGACCGATACCGAGGTCTTCGCGCATCTGATCGAAGAGGCTTATGCCGAGACGCACGACCTGATGGCCTCCGTGCGCGAGGCTTGCGCCCACGTGGTCGGTGCCTATGGTCTGGCCGTCGTGTGCGCTGACGAGCCCGGCGTGATCGCCGTGGCCCGCAAGGATTCCCCGATCGTGGTCGGCGCGGGCGAGACCGGCGCCTATGTCGCCTCCGACGTCATCGCGCTCATCGACGCCACCCGCGATGTCGTGGTGCTCGAGGACGGTCAGTTTGCCAAGCTTACGCCCGCAGGCGTCGAGTACACCGACGAGGCCGGCAACGTTATCGAGCCCAATGTCACCCACATCGACTGGGACCTGGACATGGCAGAAAAGGGCGGTTATCCCGACTTTATGCTCAAGGAGATCCACGAGCAGCCGCGCGTCGTGCGCGACACGCTGGTGGGCCGCATGACGCCGGCCGGCGAGCTCGACATCGACGAGCTGGGCCTTTCGCTCGAGGAGCTCAACGACATCGACCGCGTCTACGTGATCGCTTGCGGCACCAGCTATCACGCTGGCCTCATTGCCAAGAATCTCATTGAGGGCTGGGCTCGCATCCCCACCGAGGTGGAGGCGGCCAGCGAGTTCCGTTACCGCAACCCCATCATCACGCCGACGACGCTCGTCGTTGCCGTGTCCCAGTCGGGCGAGACGGCCGATACCCTTGCCGCCATTCGCGATGCGCGCATCAAGGG
>CABVCF010000042.1 GCA_902496775.1 uncultured Collinsella sp. | reverse complement strand
ACGCCTACGCCTACGCCTACGCCTACGCCTACGCCCACGCCCACTCCCGACCCCTCGCCCACGCCTGACGATACTGTTGGCTAGAAATTCATCCGGCCATTAGCAACAAGGCCCCCGAGCAGCTTATTAAACTGCTCGGGGGCCTTTTAGTTTAAAGCGACCTGGTGGGCGGTCTTTATACCGGCAAACAAAAAGGGGGCACCGACCAACGTCGATACCCCTTACAAGCCACTATGTCAGCGCGCACGGTGCCGAGCGCACGACCCGCACGCCTACTTGCGAGAATTGCTCAGCTTATTGATCAGCGCCTCGAGACGCTCGCCGTCCTCGGCCGTCTGGGCAATAACCAAAATCGTATCGTTGCCGGCAAGCGAGCCAAGCACATCGGGCAGCTCTGCCGCATCAACGGCGGCGGCGATGCCGGAAGCCGTGCCAGGCTGAGCCTTGATCATAACCAGATTATCGGTACGCAGAACGCCCGTAACGAGCTCGGAAACCATACGCTGCAGGTGCAGGTCCTCTGCCAGAACATAGATGCCCTCAGGGAGCTTACGCAGCCCCATGTCGGCAATATCGCGAGAGACAGTCGCCTGCGTGCAATCGAAGCCCATAGCGCGGAGCTCATCGACCAGCACGCGCTGCGTGCGGACGTCCTTATTGCGCACAATATCTCTAATGGCATCCTGGCGCCCATTGCGTTTTTTAGCCATACAAACCCTCTCTCCAAAAGATGGCGGAGACAATCAATCAGTGATTGAATAGTTTAACGCTATTTGAAGGCTTTTGTGTATAAGAACGCATTTCGAAACAATTCTATGCAAGTTTGTTTCGAAATGAGCCGTTTAGGCGGTTTTTGCGCCCGTCCGGTTAAGAAAAGCTGCCAGATGCGTACACATCACGCAGCGCGCGGGCTTGGCGCTGGCAATCGGCCCAAACAACAGACCGAGTCCCCGATGGTTGTCCTTGAGCGCGGCGACCATCTGACGGGTTCGAGGCGCATCGAGCATATCACGAATGCGGGCGGAACGCTCGATTGACGACACCCCATGCGGGCTCAGACACAAATTCTCGATGCAGGCGACCAGTCCGGCAAAGTAGAACTTTTGGCTTGCCAGCTTGAGCCGACCACCGCTATCTGCTTCCGAAAGTGAGTCCGCAAGCTCGTCGAGCGCTCGGGTGTCATCGGATACCTTGGCATACATGGTGGGATCAAAGGCATCTGTAAGCTTAGGTGCCGCCGCGTGGAAACAAGCGTCGCCGCAGCCGGAGACGCGCTGCGCCCGCGAGAGCGCACAAGCCATAAACCCAACTGTGCGAAACGCCTTGTCGCACAAAAGGCATGCCTCAAACAGCGAGCGGCTGTACATCACGCCAGAGGTCTGAACGACTAGGCCGCCTAAAATCAACTGGGGCAGCCCGGTCACCATCGAAGATTTGCTATCAATGGAAATATGAGTAGCATCCAAGACGCGCGAATGGCGCTCTCGATGTGCATCATAGCGGTCGAGCGACACCGTGGGGAACACTATGTCTGCCGCAGTATCGCACGCGATATCGACCATCTTGGGAAGGGACTGCGGAGCAAACCACTCATCGGCGTTCATAGCGATGATTTGAGAGCCGCGCGAGGCAGCAAAACCGGCACGAAGACAAGCACCGCGCTTCGCGTCCTCGACGTCAATCAAATCAATATGAATGTCCCTGTCGGCAGCAACTTGAAGCGAATGGCGCACACCGGGCGCAGCATCGCGGCAGACAACGACAATCTGCAAATCGTAGAGGTCTTGGTTCTGGATACTCTCGAGCGCACGCATCGCATAGCTGGGCGAACCTTCTACCACAAGGATTACCGAAAGTCGCGGATGCGAGCCACGTCGAACCAAGTTATCCGTCCTCTCGACAGCAATGAATCAAACCGTGGTTCATGGTACACCCCGGCAATAAAAGCAATGAGACACCGGTTGTATTGCACGCCAAGAACAGATGTTGCACACGCGCAGCCCACAGATGACGGGTGTCGTCGCACGACGCGTCGAGCCCTCCCCTAGTCGAGCACGACAAGCTCGGCGGGATCGTAATCCACGCCCATAAACGTAAGGCCGCAGGCAGGAGCCGTGGGGCCCGCAGCGGTACGGTCGCAAGCATCGATGACCTCGCGCATCCACTCGGGTTCACGGCGATGCATGCCAATCTCGACAAGCGTGCCCACGATCGTGCGGACCATCGAATGCAGAAACGCATTGCCCTCGATGGTAAACGTCAGGATGTCCTCGCCAAACGCAACCTCATGGCCAAACTCGGCACGCATCACGCAGCGGTGCGTGGGCTTGCCCACGGCAGACGCCACCTTGCAAAAGCTCTTGAAGTCCTGCTCGCCCAGCAGCGCGGGACAGGCCGCAGACATCGCCTCAACATCCAAGGGATAGCGATGCCACCACACCGCACCGCGCGAAAGCACAGGGCGCGCGTCGCGATCGGCAATACGGTACGTATACGTACGGGAACGCGCATCAAAGCGTGCAGAAAAGCCTTTACGGGCCTTGTAGACCTCGTTTATGGCGATATCTTTGGGCAGGAGGGCATCCATAGCCCTCAGCCACCTACGGCGCGTCAAAGCCAACTCAGCGTCCGTTACGGGCACGCTGATGAACTGTGCCACCGCATGCACGCCGGCATCGGTACGCCCCGCACACGTCAGGTCGATCGGGCGGCGCAGGAGCGTCTCGATAGCGCGGCGCAACTCGCCCGCAACCGTCGTCTGACCGGGCTGCTCGGCAAAGCCGCTGTAGGACGAGCCATCGTAGGCCACGCGGAAAACGAGCGTGGCATCGAGCTCAGGAATCGAATTGAAATCAGACGGCGCGGTCATGGACGCTCCCAACAAACAGGCAATGGCATTTCGACAAAAAAAGAGGGGTACGCGAACGTACCCCTCGAATATAGCCTATGCAGACGGATTGTCTACTCAGCGGTCTCCTCAGCAGGAGCCTCCTCGGCAGCCTCGACCTTCTTGGGAGCAGCGGCCTTCTTGGGGGCCGGAGCAGCCTTCTTGGCCTTAGGCGTGCAAGGCTCGGTGACGAGCTCCATGATAACGATGGGAGCATTGTCGCCCTTACGGTTACCGAGCTTCATGATGCGGGTGTAACCGCCGTTGCGGTCCTGCCACATACCCTGGGCAGCCTTGTCGAAGATCTCGGCAACGAGCTGCTTATCGCCGAGCTTGGCGATAGCCAGACGACGAGAGTGCAGGTCGCCCTTCTTGGCCCAGGTGATGATCGGATCGACGACCGAACGCAGCGCCTTAGCGCGGGTCTCGGTGGTCTTGATGCGGTCGTTCTCGAAGAGGGCCTTAGCAAGGCTCTTCTTCATGGCCTTGGTGTGGCTCGCATCGGTGCCGAGCTTCAGGCCCTTCTTAACGTTGTGACGCATGGTCTAGTTTCTCCTCAAATATGCGAAGCATTAAGCCTTCAGGCTCAGGCCCATGGACTCAAGCTTGTCCTTCACTTCCTCGATCGACTTAACACCGAAGTTACGGATGTTGAGCAGATCGTTCTCCGAGAACTCAACGAGCTGACGGACCGAGTGAATGCTGGCGCGCTTAAGGCAGTTGTAGGAACGGACGGAAAGGTCCAGATCCTCGATCTGCTTGTCCAGCTCGGCGTTGTCGTTGGTGACCTCGGGAGCGAAGATCGAAGCCTCCTCCTCGACCTCGGGGGTCTCGGCAAGGTTCATAAAGGCGGCCATATGCTGGTTGATGATATTGGCAGCCTGGACCACGGCGTCGCGCGGGGCGATGGAGCCGTTGGTCTCGATCTCGAGGACAAGGCGGTCGTAGTCGGTGTGCTGACCGACACGGCAAGCCTCAACGAGCTTGGCGCAACGGGAAACCGGCGAGTACAGCGAGTCGACGTGGATCACACCGATGGGATCGTTGTCGCGCTTGTTGGCCTCGCCAGAAACATAGCCGCGGCCATAGCCGATGCGCATGCTCATGGTGAGATGGCCACCCTCGGTGAGCGTAGCGATGTGCTGCTCGGGGTTGACCAGCTCAAACTCGGACGGAATAAAGAAGTCCGCACCGGTGACCTCGCAGGGGCCGTCAACCGAGATGGTGGCGGTCGCCTCGTCGGTCGTGCCGAGAGCCCTGAAGACAAGACCCTTGACATTCAGGACGATGTCGGTGACATCCTCGACCATGTTAGGGATGGTCATGAACTCGTGCTGCGCACCATCGATCTGAATAGCCTCGACGGCGGCACCCTCGAGCGAGGACAGAAGAACACGACGAAGCGAGTTACCCAGCGTATCGCCGTAGCCACGCTCGAGCGGCTCGACGGAGACACGAGCAGAGGTCTCGTTGATCTCTTCGACCTGAACCTGAGGCCTAATGAATTCTGACATGTATTACCTCCAGCCTCAGCAGCCCGGATGGACTACTTAGAGTAGAGCTCGACGATGAGCTGCTCGTTGATATCACCGCTGATCTGCTCACGCGTCGGCAGAGCGAGCACGTTACCAGACAGCTTCTCGATATCGACCTCGAGCCAGCCAGGGACCTCAAAGCGCTCGGAGGAAATCAGGGCCTCCTTGATGGGGAGGAGGTCACGGAACTTCTCGCCGACAGCGACGACGTCGCCGGCCTTGACGCGGTAGGACGGGATGTCCACGCGCTTGCCGTTCACGGTGAAGTGACCGTGACGGACGGACTGACGAGCCTCCTTGCGGGTGCGGGCGAAGCCAAGACGGAAGACGACGTTGTCGAGGCGAGACTCAAGGATGATCATGAGGTTCTCACCGGTGACGCCGTTCATCTTACGGGCCTTGTTGAAGTAGCCGTGGAACTGCTTCTCCAGAACGCCATAGATGAACTTGACCTTCTGCTTCTCACGCAGCTGCATGCCGTACTCAGATTCCTTGCGACGGCGCTTGGGCTGACGGATAGATTCCTTCTTGCTGCTGTAACCGAGCTCAGCGGGATCGATCCCGAGCTGACGGCAGCGCTTAAGAACAGGAGTCCTGTCGATTGCCATATTGATACGATCCTTTCAGTTACACGCGGCGACGCTTCTTGGGGCGGCAGCCGTTGTGCGGAATGGGGGTCTTGTCCTGGATGCTCGAGACCTCGAGGCCAGCAGCCTGGAGGGAGCGGATGGCGGTCTCACGACCGGAGCCGGGGCCCTTGACGAAGACGGAAACCTTCTTCATACCGTGCTCCATGGCCTGCTTGGCAGCAGCCTCGGCAGCCATCTGGGCAGCGAACGGCGTGGACTTACGGGAGCCCTTGAAGCCCACCTGGCCAGCCGACTTCCAGGAAATGACGTTGCCCTGGGGATCGGTGATCGAAACGATCGTGTTGTTGAACGTAGAACGGATGTGAGCCTGGCCCACGGAAATGTTCTTACGGTCCGCGCGCTTCAGACGGGCAGCGCGAACGTTCTTCTTAGCAGTAGCCATCTATCTAGCGCTCCTTATTTCTTCTTCTTAGCACCGATCTGACGCTTCGGGCCCTTGCGGGTACGAGCGTTAGTGTGGGTGCGCTGGCCGCGGACCGGGAGGCCCTTGCGGTGACGAAGGCCGCGGTTGCAGCCGATGTCCATAAGGCGCTTGACGTTCTGGTTGCGCTCACGGCGGAGGTCGCCCTCAACCATGATCTGGTTCTTGTCGATATAATCGCGGATGGCGTTAACCTCATCCTCGGTGAGGTCCTTAACGCGCGTATCCACGTTAACGTTGCACTCGACGCAAATCTTCGTCGCAGTGGTGCGGCCGATGCCGTAAATGTAGGTCAGACCGATCTCAACGCGCTTCTCACGCGGGAGGTCGACACCATTAATACGGGCCAACGTAGTCTCCTCTCTTAACCCTGACGCTGCTTATGACGGGGGTTCTCGCAAATGACGAGGACCTTGCCATGGCGCCTAATGATTTTGCACTTATCGCACATCTTCTTGACCGAAGGACGTACCTTCATCGTTCTTCCTTTCGGTAGCGCTCAAACTACTTCCCTACTATCTACTCGCCCAGCCGCAGGCGTTTAAAACTATGGCTGGTCTTCACACACAATCCGACCGTAGGTTGAGCTAAGCCTGCAGTCGGAAATGGAGTGCGTGTATGCGTGCCGCTATTTGTAGCGATAGGTGATGCGGCCGCGGGTCAGGTCGTACGGGGAAAGCTCCACGACAACCCTGTCACCGGGGAGAATACGGATGTAATTCATTCGGATCTTGCCAGAAATGTTGCACAGAACCGAATGACCGTTCTCGAGCTCGACCTTAAACATGGCGTTGGGCAACGGTTCCTTTACCGTACCCTCGAGCTCAATTGCGTCTTCCTTCTTCACAAGCAATCATCTTTCTCTAGAAAACGACAGCGATTGAGTATTCTACAACACGTATGCACGCATCGTAATAACTTCGTAATGGCTCCACAACTAAGTGGAACTTGTTACATTTGAAATGTAAAACAAAGCCGTTCCCTGATGCCCAAGATCGCCTTGAAATGAGAAGGCATAGACCTTGGGGTCATGCCTTCGAAATTGAAAGGCGAGGTTGGGCATCAGGGGGCGGCGACTTTTACATTTCTCCGCCTTGGAGCGAACACCAAGCACCTTGGGCATCCGTGGTGAGAATCACCGGACCGTCATTGGTAATGGCGACGGTGTTCTCGTAGTGCGCGGCGGGCAGGTGGTCGTTGGTCGTAACGATCCAACCGTCGGAGCCCGTGCTCACATGGTTGGAACCCATCGTAACCATCGGCTCGATGGCAATGACCATGCCGGCCTGGAGGCGAACGCCTCTCCCCTTCTTTCCATAATTTGGAACGTTGGGGTCCTCGTGCATCACACGGCCGATACCATGCCCCACGTAATCGCGAAGCACGCCGTAACCGTGAGACTCGGCGAGGGACTGAACGGCATAGCCGACGTCCCCGATATGGTTACCGGGAACAGCCTGCTCGATGGCAGCCTTTAGGCAATCTCGCGTAACCTCGCACAGGGCCTTGGCCTCGGGCGTGGGGGTGCCGACGAAAAACGTCCAGGCGTTATCGCCAACCCAACCGTCGACAACGGCTCCCGTATCGATGGAGATGATATCGCCATCGCGCAGGATCATGTCGGGGTTGGGAATACCGTGGACCACGGCATCGTTGATCGATGCGCAAATGGTCCCCGGGAACCCGCCGTAACCCTTAAAGGCCGGGGTGCCGCCATGCATGCGGATAATCTGCTCCGCGAGCTGATCGAGCTCAAAAGTCGAAACGCCGGGGCGCACCATGGCTCCAACGTGGCGGAGCGCCATCTTAGATAGCGCTCCTGCCTTCTTCATCTGCTCGATTTGCGTTGCAGACTTAATCTTGATCATAGACCGAGAGCCTCTTTGACATCCCCGTACACGGTCTCGCGAGCCTGGTCACCGTTGACCGACTTGAGCAGACCCTGGCCACGATAGTAGTCAACGAGCGGGCTCGTGGACTTCTCGTAGACGTCGAGACGGTTCTTGATGGTCTCGGGCTTGTCGTCGTCGCGCTGATACATCTCGCCTGCGCACTTGGGGCAGGTAGCATCGGCAGCGGTGCCGGTGTAACCGCAGGCGCGGCAGGTGCGACGCGAAGACAGACGATCGATGATGACCTCGGGGGCCACATCGACCAGAAGGGCGCAATCGATCTCGCGACCCATGGCGGAGAGCTCGGAATCGAGCGTCACAGCCTGGGCGGTGTTGCGCGGGAAGCCGTCGAGGATGAAGCCCTGCTGGGCGTCATCGGCGGCAAGGCGCTCCTTGACAAGGTCGATCACGAGCTGGTCGGGAACGAGCTCGCCAGCGTCCATGTACTTCTTAGCCTGAATACCAAGCTCGGTGCCACCCTTGACGGCAGCACGCAGCAGGTCGCCCGTGGAAATATGGGCGACGCCAAACTCGGCGACGAGCTCCTGTGCGACGGTGCCCTTACCGGCACCCGGAGCTCCGAGCAATACGAGGTTCATGAGCAATCCTCCTCTAGCCTATTTAAAGAATCCATCGTAATCATACATCTTGATCTGGCCTTCGAGCTTATCGACCGTGTCGAGCACGACGCCGACCATGATGAGGATGGACGTGCCGCCAAATGCCTGGATCAGATGGTTACCCGTGAAGGAGAAGATGATCGAAGGCACGATGGCGATGAGCGCCAAAAAGACAGCGCTGGGAAGCGTGATCTTGTTGAGCGCGTTCTTGATGTAGGCCGCGGTAGCCCTACCCGGACGGACGCCCGGAATAAAGCCGCCCTGCTTCTTAAGGTTATCGGCCGTGTCATCGGGGTTGAACACCATGGAGGTGTAGAAGTACGCGAAGAACACGATGAGGACAACGTTAAGCACCCAGTTGAGCCAACCGGTCGAAAGCGCGGAGGCAACTGCCTGAATCCAGCCGATGCCGGGGAAGAACACGGCAATCTGAGCCGGGAAGTACAGCAGCGCCGAAGCGAAGATGATCGGCACGACACCCGCAGTGTTGACCTTGATGGGCAGGTAGGTGGTCTGGCCACCCATCATGCGACGGCCCACGACGCGCTTAGCGTAGGAGACCGGGATGCGGCGCTGGCCGCGCTCAAGGAAAACAATCAGCGGGATAACCAGCAGGATGATGGCGCAGATGATCACCATGGTGATGATGCCACCGGCATTGCCCTCGGTGCTGGAGAAGATAGCCTGCGGCAGACCGGCCATGATGTTCGCGAAGATGATCAGCGACATGCCATTGCCGATACCGCGCTGGGTGATGAGCTCACCAATCCACATGATCAGCATGGCGCCCGCGGTGAGCGTACCGACGATCATGAGGTCGAAGATGATCTCGGGAGCGCCGGCGCCATTGAAGCTGATGCCGAAGCTCTTAAAGAGGAAGAGGTAACCCACGGAGTTGAGGATTGCCAGAGCCAGGGTGAGGTAACGCGAATACTGCGTAATCTTGGTCTGACCGACCTCGCCCTCGCGGGCAAGCTCATGCAGGGAAGGCACAACGGCCTGGAGCATCTGGAGGATGATCGAGCTGGTGATGTAAGGCATGATGCCCAGCGAAAACACCGACACATAGCTCAACGCGCCGCCAGAGAAAAGATTCAGGAGGGCCATAGCACCTGCGGCGACCGAATTGTTATCGGTCGAGAAAAGGCCCAGCATCCCCTGGAAGGGAATGCCGGGCACAGGAACGTGCGCACCAATGCGGTACACGACGAGCATAGCTATGGTAAAAAGAATCTTTTCGCGCAATTCTTTGATGCGGAAAGCATTCTTAAGACCATTTAGCACGGCAGCTCGACCTTTCCGCCGGCGGCCTCGATCTTGGCCTGCGCAGAAGCGCTGACCTTGTCGACCTTGACCGTGAACTTCTTGGTGAGCTCACCATTGCCGAGCACCTTGACGGGCTCGAACTCGCTCTTGGTGATGCGAGCGGCCTTAAGAGCGGCACCGTCGATCACAGCGCCGTCCTCGAACTTACGCTCGAGACGCTCAACGTTAACAGCGGTGTACTCGATACGACGGGGGTTACGGAAGCCCGGAAGCTTGGGCAGGCGCATAGCCAGCGGAGTCTGGCCACCCTCGAAGCCGGCACCCTTGGTGCCGCCAGAGCGAGAACCCTGGCCCTTCTGACCGCGGCCAGAAGTGGTGCCGTGACCCGAAGAATTGCCACGGCCGACGCGCTTGCGGTTCTTGGTGGAACCGGGCGCGGGAGTAAGATCGTGAAGCTGCATTTGCTACTCCTCTACAATCTCGACAAGGTGCTTGACCTTGAAGATCATGCCGCGGACGGACTCGTTGTCAGCAATCTCGCGAACCTCGCGGATCCTGTGGAGACCGAGGGCACGGACAGTACGGACCTGGTCCTGCTTGCAACCGTTGGTGCTGCGGACCTGCTTGATCTTGATGGTGTCAGCCATGCTTAGTTCTCCTTACCGACGAACATCTCGGAGACCGTCAGGCCACGGCGAGCCGCGACGTCCTCAGGGCTGGAGAGCTCCTTGAGGCCCTCGACGGCAGCCTTGATGATGTTGAGGCCGTTGTCGGTACCGAGGGACTTGGACAGGACGTTCTTGATGCCAGCAAGCTCAAAGAGGGGACGCACAGCGCCGCCGGCGATAACGCCGGTACCCTCGACAGCGGGCTTAATGATGATGCGGCCGGCACCAAAGTGGCCGAGAACCTCGTGCGGGATGGTGCCCTGCTCGGTCACCGGCACGTGGAACATGTTCTTCTTGGCATCGAGAGATGCCTTGGAGATGGCCAGGGGCACCTCAGCGGACTTGCCCATGCCAACGCCGACGTTGCCCTTGCCGTCGCCAACGACGACGAGAGCGACGAGGCTCATGCGACGACCACCCTTGACGGTCTTCGACACGCGGTTGATGTAAACGACGCGCTCCTCGAACTCGGAGGCCTCGCGCTGCTGCTTCTGATTACGAGCCATGTGCTACATACCTCCTAGAACTCGAGACCGGCGGCACGAGCACCGTCGGCGAGGGCCTTGACGCGGCCATGGTAGATACGGCCACCGCGATCGAAGGCGACCTTGGTGATGCCGGCCTCGATGGCGCGCTTGCCAACGAGCTGACCGACCTTCTCCGCAGCCTCCTTGTTCGAGGTGTGGGTGCCCTTGAACTCGGCCTCGAGGGTCGAGGCAGAGACGAGCGTCAGGCTGGAGCCCTTGCTGTCGTCGATGATCTGGGCATAGATGTTGGCGTTAGTACGGGTCACGCGAAGACGCGGACGCTCGGAGGTACCCGAGACCTTGCCGCGAACACGACGCTGACGACGCTTGAGGCCTTCCAGCTTCGCCTTATGCTTGTTCATACGTAAACTCCTAAAAAGGTTGATCTTGCCAGCACCTGACGGGGTGCTGGTCTTATGCGAGTGAGTCGGTTACGACTACTTGGCGGCCTTACCCAGCTTGCGGCGGATGTGCTCGCCAACGTAGTGGATACCCTTGCCCTTGTAAGGCTCGGGAGGACGATGGCCGCGGATCTCAGCGGCGATCTGACCGACCTGCTGCTTGTTGATACCCTTGACGTTCACGTGGGTGTTGTCGGGAACCTCGAAGGTGATGCCCTCGGGAGCCTCGACGATCACGGGGTGCGAGAAGCCCAGGGAGAACTCGAGGTTCTTACCCTTCTGCTGCACGCGGTAACCGACGCCGGCGAGCTCGAGCTTCTTCTCGAAGCCCTCGGAAACGCCAACAACCATGTTGTGGATGAGGGCGCGGGTGAGGCCGTGGCGGGCACGGGTCTCACGCTCGTCGTCGGGACGGGAAACGGTGAGGACGTTGTCCTCGACGTTGATAGCGAGCTTCTCAAAGACATCGAGCTCGAGCTGGCCCTTGGGGCCCTTGACGACAACGTTGTTGCCGTTGACTGCCACTTCGACTCCGGCGGGAATCTGGACAGGCTTATTACCGATACGAGACACGGTGATCTCCTTTCCTTCTACCTACCGAGCGAATTACCAGACGTAAGCGATGATCTCGCCGCCGACGTTGTGCTTGCGAGCATCGCGGTCGGTCATGACGCCATGGCTGGTGGAAATAATGGCGGTACCAAGGCCACCGCGGACGCGGGGCATGTCGGCAACGCCGGTGTACTTACGCAGGCCCGGCTTGGAAATGCGGCGGATGCCGTTGATGACCTTAGCCTTCTTGGGACCATACTTAAGCGTGATGTGCAGAGTCTTCTGGGGAACGGTGTCCTCGACATCGTAGCCCTCGATGTAGCCCTCCTCGTGCAGAACACGAGCGATCTCGACGAGCTTCTTGCTGCTCGGCATGGAGACCGTGGCCTTGTTCACAGAGTTAGCGTTACGGATGCGCGTAAGCATATCTGCGATCGGGTCTGTAAGGTTCATACAGATTCTCCTTCGTTCTTGATGAACACGTGCTCTTGGTTCTTCGCCGCCCTTAACGGCAAAGCCTTTTTAGCGCGTTTTCCCTGTTCCAAACTGATGCTTGAAACGCTGGTAGTGACTTACCAGCTGGCCTTCTTAACGCCGGGAAGCTCGCCCTTGAGTGCAAGCTCGCGGAAGCAGACACGGCACAGGCCGAACTTGCGGTACACAGAGTGCGGACGGCCGCAGCGCTGGCAGCGCGTGTACTCACGAGTAGAGAACTTCTGCTTGCGATTGCACTTGACGATCATCGATGTCTTAGCCACTTATATCCTCCTCACATAGAGTATTGTTCGCCCCAAGCGCCGCCCCCTTGTGGGAACGGCGCTTATAGGGCAGGTGAACCTATTTCTTGAACGGGAAACCGAAGGCGTCCAGAAGGGCCTTGGCCTCCTCATCGGTGTTGGCGGTGGTCACGAAAGTGATGTCCATACCACGCTGGTGATCGACGGAATCGAAGTCGATCTCGGGGAAGATGAGCTGCTCGGTGACGCCCATGGAGAAGTTACCACGGCCGTCGAAGCTCTTGGCGGAAATGCCGCGGAAGTCGCGGATACGGGGGATCGCGACGGAGGTCAGACGATCGAAGAACTCCCACATACGGTCGCCACGCAGGGTAACCTTGCAGCCGATCGGCATACCAGCGCGCAGGCGGAAGGTAGCGATGGACTTACGGGCACGGGTGATCATCGGCTGCTGTCCGGTGATGGCGCGCAGGTCGCGCACGGCACCGTCGATGGCCTTGGAATCGGTAGCGGCCTCGCCGACACCCATGTTCACGACGATCTTCTCAAACTTGGGGATCATCATGACGTTCTCGTACTGGAACTTGTCCTGAAGCTGCTGCTTGACCTCGTTGTTGTACTTGGTCTTCAGACGCGGCACATACTTCTCTTCTGCCATTGTTCACTCCTTCTTGGGGTTTTAAGCACGGGGCGTGGCCACGATGGGTTGTCCTCGTGCCTCCTGGCTGCATCCGCGCCGCTCATGGCATTTCGCGGTTTGGACTCGACGCAGCAGGAGCCGACAAAACAATCGGTACTATACGCGCATCGGGAGCGTATTTCCAGAAAAACCTCGTCTGCCTGCACAACTCCACAACTCCCCCGCACAAATGGATCCCAAAAAGCTGTTGCGGTGAAATAGGGACTGTTGGGTGGCCTAACAGGCTTAAACAGTCCGTATTTCACCGCAACTTATTGGTAGGGATGCGATTAGCGCTTGCGGGGGACGAGTTTGGTGCGTCGCAGGTGGATCATCTCGGCGGCGATGGAGATGGCGATCTCCTCGGGGTCCTCGGCCTCGATGGCAACGCCGATCGGAAGGTGCAGCTCGTCGATCTGGTCCTGCGTAAAGCCTTCCTGCTCCAGGCGGGCACGCACAAAGGCCGTCTTGCGGCGCGAACCCAGACAGCCCAGGTAGGCAGGCTTGGCGTGCATGGCCTGAATCACCACGTCGATATCGGACTTGTGGCCTGCTGTGGCCACGACCACCAAGTCGCGCGGGCCGATGGGGCACTGCTTGCTCAGGTTCTTGTAGTCGACCAGACGACGGTCGTAGACACCGGGCACCCAATCGGGGGTCAGCGTGCCGGGGCGGTCGTCGCACGCCACGACGGCAAAGCCCGCCGCCGTGAGCACGCGCGCCGTCGCAGCGCCCACATGTCCGCAGCCAAAGATGTAGGTCAGGCCCTCGGGACAGAGAGTCTCAATGTGCGCCGCGGGAATCTCGGAGGCCGCGTTGGTGTAGGTGACCTTACTCCCCTCCTCCACCAGCGAAAGCCCGGGGCAGCCGGCAATGGTATGGCGCGATGCCTCGCCATGGTACTCGGCCACATCGCCCTCGAGGGCCTGGATGACAAACGGCTCAAAGTCGATGACGAAGTCGCCGATGCGCCGATAGGCCAAGACGTCGGCGATTTCCTGGAACAACGGCGCCTGAGTCGCATCCAGATGCAGGTAGCACAGGCAGATGGCTCCGCCGCAGATCATGCCGGTATCGGAGTTCTCGCCGCCCATGGTGTAGCGGACCAGACGCGACTGTCCCGCGCTCAGGAGCTCGCGCGCCTCGTCCAGCGCAAAGAGCTCGATCTTGCCGCCGCCGATGGTACCCGCTTGGCTGCCATCGGCAAAGACGGCCATCCAGGCGCCCACGCCGCGCGGCGATGACCCTGCCGTGCCGGCCACGACCACGAGTTCGCACGTCTCGCCAGCACGCAGAGCGGCAAGCGCCGCATTCACCACATCGAGCTTTTCCATTGCCGCCTTCTATCCTCTAAAGACATCGGTGAGCATGGCGAGCGCCTCGAGCACGCCGCCGCCGACCGACGTCGCCTTGTCCGAAATGTAGTTGATATAGCTGGCATCGCCGCGCGGATCGACATCGGCGCACTTAAAGCCCTCAGTCACCTGCACGCCGTTCGCCAAAAGCCCGCGCAAGCAGCCGTCAATCTGCGTGACCATGGGAGTATCGCCCGCGTAGCCAATCACGTCTCCGGCGCTCACGATGTCGCCGATTGCGCGGTCGGACCGAAACACGCCGGCGGCGGGGCTGTGGATAACACGCTCTTTGCCATAGCCGGCGATAATGCCCGGCACACCTGTGTTGGGCTGGGGCGAACCTTGGGTAATGACACGGCCAAGAAAATGCCCGCGCATGGTCTCGACCACGGCGTCGCAGTCAACCGGCGCGGTAAAGCCCGGCCCCACGGCGATGACGACAGGCGCCATGTCGCGCGTGGTGCCCAAGTTGCGCTTAGCCAAAATCGCGTCGACCACGGCAGCGGGCTTAAGCTCATCGAGCATCTTGGCCTGGGGGTCTACCACGACGGCGACGTCTCCGGCCTCGGTAATTGCAAGCGCCTCAGCCGGCGTCTGAGCCAAGCGAGCGCGAATGCCTTCGACCTCGACCTCGCCCAGACGAATGGCCTCACAAAAACTGATTGTGCGACGGATGCACGTGGGAACCGCGATATCGGCCATAACGACCGACACGCCGGCGCGCACCAAGCGAGCGGCGACACCCGTGGCGATATCGCCGGCGCCGCGAACATATACGAGCATTCCCGGGGCACCTCCCTGTGCTACGGTTTGAGCAGAGCAAAAGCGGTTCGACCGCACTCTGATGATTATTTATTATCACAGTATTATACGGCGGTGAACAGATGGAAACGACGAGCGGAAACCTTGCCTCCGCGCTCAAGATCGAGCCGGGCATTACCGCAATTATCGGCAGTGGCGGCAAGTCGACATTGCTGAAAACGCTGGGTCTTGAGCTCATGCGCGCCGGCGACAGGGTGCTCCTCTGCACCACCACGCACATGTTTCCCGTCGCCGGCGTGCCATGGGACGGGTCGAGCCGTCGCCTGGACGCCGCGCCTTGGAAGCCGGGGACCCTGCATGTTCCCGGCTGCACCTGCGAGGCATGCGCGGGCATGAACCGCGGAAGTATCTGCCAGACGGGTGTTTTGGACCCGGAGACAGGCAAGCTCTCCGCCCCCGCCGAGCCGCTCAACGAGCTGGCACGGCGCTTTGACTATGTGCTGGCCGAGGCAGATGGCAGCAAGCGACTCCCGCTCAAAGCGCATGCCGCCTGGGAGCCGGTAATTCCCGCCGCCACGGCAAACGTTGTCTGGATCGTCGGCGCCTTGGGGCTCGGCAAGCCCATCAACGAAGCCGTCCACCGCCCCGAGCTCTTTTGCGAGCGTTGCGGCTGCGAGCTCACCGACATCGCCACGCCCGAGCGCGTCGCCCAGGTGCTCAATGCCGAGCTGCGGATGCTGAACCTCAGCAATGCCCGCATCATGCTCAACCAAGTCGACACGCTCAGCGACCCGGCTATGGCCGATCGCTTCGAGACAGCCCTCGGCCGCTCCGTCGTCGCCACCAGCCTCAAGGGGTAGCTAATTTGGGACGGGGCTCTTTTAGCTACCCCATGTTGAGAGAAAAATCATCAGGCAGGCAAGGGTAGCTAAAAGAGCCCCGTCCCAAATTAGCTACCCTGGCGGCCTTCCTGCTAGCGGGGGACGTAGCGGCCGGGTTGGGCTCCGGTGGGCTCGCCGTCGCGCGCGGCCAGCACGCCGTTCACAAACACAGCCTTGGCGCGGCCGTGTGCCTCAAAACCCTCGAACGGCGTGTAGTCCACGGCCTGATGCTGCGTCGCGGCACTAATCGTCCAGCGCGCCTGGGGATCCCACACGCACACGTCGGCATCGGCGCCCTCGGCAAGACAGCCCTTGCGCGGATACATGCCAAAGACGCGCGCCGGGTTCTCGCTCATCAAGCGGCAGAGATCCTCGGGGCCCAGTTGCCCTTCAAAGCTCGTGGCAATCGCGACGGGACGATGCTCCACACCGGGCCCGCCGTTGGGAATCGCACGGAAATCGTCGCGCCCACGGTCCTTTTGCCCGTGCAGGTTAAAGCTGCAGTGGTCGGTCGCAATCGTATCGATCTCGCCGGCCACAAGCGCCTCGCGCAGTGCCGCACGGTCACCCGCATGGCGCAGCGGCGGGCTCATCACATACTTGGCACCCGCAAAGCCGTCCTCGCCCTGCTCCAAGTAGCAAGTATCGTCGAGCATCAGGTATTGAGGGCAGGTCTCGACATAGATATTCTTCTGCCCGCGCGCCTTGGCGGCACGGATGGCCTCGAGCCCCAGCTTGGTCGAAAGGTGCACCACGTTGACCGGTGCGTCGCCGGCCAAGTGCGCCAGATACAGCAGACGGCTCACTGCCTCGGCCTCGCACACGTCCGGACGGCTGAGCGCGTGGCCCTCGGGCCCGTGGATACCCTGCTCAAACACACGCTTCTGCAGCTCATTCACCAGCGTGCCGTTCTCGCAATGCACGCACAGGATACCGCCCAAGTGCTTGAGCTCCTCGAGCACCTCAAGCGTCTCGGCATCGTCCAGGCGCAGATGATCGTAGGCAAAGTAAGTCTTAAACGACGACACGCCCGCCTCGCGCATGGCCGAAAGATCGGCGCGGTTGCGCTCGTTCCACTCGGCGAGTGCCATATGAAAGGCGTAGTTAGCCGTGCAGGTTCCATCGGCGCGGCGGTGCCACTCGGCCAAGGCATCGGGCATGGTCACGCCGCGATCGGCCGTCGCGTAGTCGACGATGGTCGTCGTGCCGCCGCAGGCAGCCGCGCGCGTGCCGGTCTCAAAGCTATCGGCTGTCCAATCCATGCCGGTCCAGCACTGCATGTGCGTGTGGCCGTCGATAAAGCCGGGAAACACCCAGCAGCCCGCGGCATCCTCGACGGTATCGCCCTCGGCCGG
>CABVCF010000041.1 GCA_902496775.1 uncultured Collinsella sp. | reverse complement strand
CGTAATCTGGGTAAACGCTGATTAATTGCTCGTATAATGTCGTCTGTCGAAAGATACAAAAACCTGTACCTTTTTGTGCAACAAAAAAAGCCGCTCAACCAGCGGCTTTTCTTATTTCGGCATGAAAAAAGGCGACCGCCCTGTATGGACGGTCACCTTTGTTAATTGTTGTGAAGCTTGCCTTAGGCGCGAGTCTTGATCTCCTCGAGCACCTTCGCAACAAACTCGTCAACGCTCATCTGAACGGTCTCGTTGGAGCGATCGCGGACGGAGATATTGCCGGCCTCGACCTCCTTCTCGCCCAGGATGAGCATGTAGGGCACGCGGTCGATGCTGCGGGCCTCGCGGATCTTGTAGCCGATCTTCTCGTCGCGATCGTCGCAGACCACGCGAATGCCGGCGTCCTCCAGCTTGGCGCACACCTCGTGGGCATAGTCGCGGCTCTTCTCAGAGACGGGAAGCGCCTTGACCTGCACGGGAGCCAGCCAGGTGGGGAACTTGCCCGCAAAGTGCTCAATCAGAATACCGATGAAGCGCTCGATGGAGCCAAAGCACACGCGATGCAGCATGATGGGGCGCTTCTTGGTGCCGTCGGCGTCCACGTACTCCAGGTCAAAGTTGAGCGGCATCTGGAAGTCGAGCTGCACGGTACCGCACTGCCAGGTACGGCCGAGCGAGTCCTCCAGGTGGAAGTCGATCTTGGGGCCGTAGAAGGCGCCGTCGCCCTCGTTGACCTCGTAGTCCATGCCCAGCTTCTCCAGAGCGGTGCGCAGGCCCTCCTCGGCGCGAGCCCAGTCCTCGTCGGAGCCCATGGAGTCCTCGGGGCGGGTGGAAAGCTCAACGTGGTACTTAAAGCCAAACTTCTGGTACACGGAGTCGATAAGGTTGACCACACCAACGATCTCGTCGGTCAGCTGGTCGGGACGCACAAACAGGTGGGCGTCGTCCTGGTTAAAGCAGCGTACGCGGAACAGACCGTGCAGGGCGCCGCGAAGCTCGTGACGGTGCACCAGGCCAATCTCGCCGGCGCGGATGGGCAGCTCGCGATAAGAATGCGGCTTGGAAGCGTACACCAGCACGCCGCCCGGGCAGTTCATGGGCTTAATGCAGTACTCTTCGTCGTCGATGACGGTGGAGTACATGTTGTCCTTGTAGTGGTCCCAGTGGCCCGAGGTCTTCCACAGCTGCTTGTTCATGATGAGCGGCGTGGAAATCTCCACGTAGCCGGCCTTGTGGTGGATCTCGCGCCAGTAGTCCAGCAGCGTGTTCTTAAGGATCATGCCGTTGGGCAGGAAGAACGGGAAGCCGGGGGCCTCGTCGCGCATCATAAAGAGGTCCATCTCGCGGCCGATCTTGCGGTGGTCGCGCTTCTTGGCCTCCTCCAGCATGTGCATGTGCTCGTCGAGCTCTTCCTTGGTGGCAAAGGCGACGCCGTTGATGCGGGTGAGCATCTTGTTGTCCTTGTCGCCCTTCCAGTAGGCGCCCGAGACGCCGGTGAGCTTAAAGGCCTTGAGGGCCTTGGTGTAGCAGATGTGGGGGCCGACGCACATGTCGATGTAGTCGCCCTGCTGGTAGAAGGTGATGCGGGCGTCGTCGTCCAGGTCGCCGATGTGCTCGACCTTGTACTTCTCGCCGCGCTCCTCCATAAGGGCGATGGCCTCGGCGCGGGGCTTCTCAAAGACGGTGAACTTGAGGTTCTCCTTGACGATCTTTTTCATCTCGGCCTCGATCGCGGGAAAGTCGTCCTCGCTGATCTTGACGCCCTCGGGCAGGTCGACGTCGTAATAGAAGCCGTTGTCGGTCGCGGGGCCGTAGGCAAAGTCGGCCTCGGGGTACAGGCGCTTGATGGCCTGCGCCATGATGTGCGCGGCAGAGTGGCGGATGACGTGCGTGACCTCGTCCTGCGGGAGCTCGGCCACCGAACCGTCATTGTAGAGTGCCTTCATGGGTATGTTTTCTCCTCTCGGATGCCTGATGCAAGTGCGTGCGATGCGCTCGGCGTTTTTGACTTGCATCATTATAGGCAGGTTGCCTTGGTATACAAGCGCCCGCCGCACCTTAATGGCACGGCGGGTGCCCGTGGTTTGCAGCCAGCCAGTCGATGGATGCGTTACTGGATGCGAGTTCGGCAGTAGGGGCAGACCTTCCAGTGCGCATCGAGCGGGCGATGGCAGCTGGGGCAGACGTTGCGAACCTGGGTATCGCACACCGGGCAAACGACGAAGTCCTTCTCGATGGGCGCGCCGCACTGCGGGCAGGTGCCGTACTGGGCAAGCTGGCGCTCGCGCAGGGCCATGTCCAGCTCCTGCTCCTCGCGGTCGGACGCGTAGGAGTGCGGGCGCAGGACCAGGTAGGCGATGAGGCCCACGAACGGGATGAGGGCGATGATGCCCCATGCCACGTAGGCGCTGGCGCCGCGGCGGCGAGCGTCGATGAACACATAGACGACCGACAGCACGTACAGGGCGATGATAAAGCCAACAAAGGCATAGACGACGCCCATGAGCTGCGGCGACATGAGCTCGGAGATGTACTTGGACATTACGGATACCTTTCGGAATATTAACAGTCCGGTCAAGTTTACCACGGGGTTTGTTTATATGGGACCACGGCCGGGTACGGGGCCGGCGCGGACACAAACATCTCAATCTGTAACAGCTGGGAGCGGAATCCGGGTCTAGATGTTACAGATCGAGACACAGGGGTCCCTCCCCGACTTCAATCTCGATCTGTAACATCTTGAACCCAAATCCTCGTCTAACTGTTACAGATCGAGACGAACGGTTGCCGTAGTTGTCGGCAGACGAGGTTGTCGACGTTGCCGGGTCTCCCCTCGTCTGCCGTTGGCGGGTGTTGCGGGGCTGTTCGCCGCATTGCCGCCGCACTGGGGGTGTGCGGACCGTAGGATAGTCTTATTGACGGCCTGTCAACTCGTCTGGGAGGCACTGTGACAGAAACGTTTGATATCACGATTGTCGGCGCCGGCATCACCGGATGCGCCATCGCGCGGCAGCTCGCGCGATTTGACCTGTCCATTTGCGTGGTCGAGGCGGCTAACGATATTGCGTTGGGCGCATCGAAGGCCAACGGCGGCCTGGTGCACGCAGGCTACGATCCGGCACCGGGAACCGTAAAGGCGCAGGTCAACGCCCGCGGCTGCGAGTTGTATGGCACTTGGTCCCAGGAGCTGGGATTTTTGTTCCGCCGCACCGGGTCGATGGTACTGGGCTTCAACGATGAAGACCGCGCGCACCTGGAGAAGCTGCGCCAGAATGGCCTTACCAACGGCGTGCCCGAGCTGTCGATTATCGGCCCCGAGCGCATCCGCGAGCTGGAACCGCGTGCCAGTACCGACGCAACATGCGCGCTGTGGTGCCCCTCGACTGGCTTTGTCGATCCCTTTGAGGTCGCCATTGCCGCGATGGAAAACGCCGTGGCCAACGGGGTGACGTTTATGCGGTCCGCTCCGGTGGAAGCGATTGAAGTCGCGGGCTCGGGCGACGACGCGCGCTTCACACTGGCGACCCCCGTTGGCAACGTGCGCTGCCGCTATCTGATAAACGCCGCGGGCAACGGCGCCGCCGACATCTCGCATATGGCGGGCGCCGAGGAGTTCCATATGGTCTGGCGTCAGGGCAACATCGTGGTGCTGGACAAGGAACCGCGCACGCTCATGCCGCTCTACCCCGTGCCGACGCCGGTGTCGAAGGGTGTTATCGTCACGGGCACCGTGCACGGCAACACCGTGATCACCGCCACGGCTGCCGTGCGCGAGGCGGGCGACACGCAGACCTATGCGAGCGATGTGAACGCGCTGCTGACCGGCGCGCGCAAACTGGTGCCCGATCTGGACACGCGCCGCGTGGTGCGCGCATTTGCCGGCGGGCGTCCAGTCATTCAAGGAACGAACGACTTCTTTATTGGACAGTCGGCCGTGGTGCCGGGGCTTTTCCAGGCGGCGGGCATTCAGTCGCCGGGCGTGGCGAGCGCGCCGGCCATTGCCGAGCTCATGGAGCAGGTGATGCGTGAGGCGGGCGTGGAGCTGCACGAGCGGGCGGACTGGAACCCGATTCGCCGCGCGCCGGACGACTTTGACCGCGCACCACTGGCGCGCAAGGAAGAGCTAATCGAGTCCGACCCCGCGTGGGGCAAGATTATCTGCCGCTGCGAGACGGTGCCCGAGGCCGAGATCGTGGCCGCGATTCAACGCCGACCGGGCGCGGTTTCGGTCGAGGGCGTCAAGCGCCGCTGCCGTGCCGGCATGGGTCGGTGCCAGAGTGGCTTTTGCCAGAGCCGCGTGGTGGCGATTCTGGCCCGCGAGCTGGGGTGTGACCCCAGCAAGGTGCTGCTGGAGGATGCCGGATCTTGGCTGGTCGAGGGACCGCTGAAGGGGGTGCGCTAGGATGGCGACGTTTGGTATGCGCGACGATCGCGCGGAGACCGGAGCTGTAGCGTCGGTGTCGACGCAGGCGTTCGACGTGGTCGTTATCGGCGGCGGACCTGCCGGCATGGCGGCCGCGCTTTCCGCGCATAAGGCCAGCGCGCGCGTGGCTATCGTGGAGCGCGAGCAGCATCTGGGCGGAATCCTCCGCCAGTGCATCCATCCCGGCTTTGGACTATCGCACTTTAAGCAGGAGCTCACCGGCCCCGAGTATGCGCAGCGCTTTATCGACCAGGTGCGCGCGACCGACATTGCGCCGTTCTTGGACAGCATGGTGATTGGGATTGATTCGGGTGAGGGCGCGGCCGCGAGCGCGTCGGGCGTGAACGAGGCTCCGAGAGCCACCGCAGCCCACACCGTCACGCTCATGAGCCCCACTGGCATGCTGCAGCTCACAGGACGTGCGGTCGTTCTTGCTATGGGTTGCCGTGAGCGCACGCGCAGCGAGATCAAGATTCCCGGTAGCCGCCCCGCCGGCGTGTTTACGGCCGGCCTGGCGCAGCGATACATCAATATCGAAAACCTCAAGCCCGGCTCGCGTGCCGTCATTTTGGGCTCGGGTGACATCGGACTTATCATGGCGCGCCGCTGCACGCTCGAGGGGATTTCGGTCGAGGGCGTGTACGAGCTCATGCCGTACGCCAACGGCCTGCGCCGCAATGTGAAGAACTGCCTGCACGACTTTGGAATTCCGCTGCACCTGTCCACCACCGTCACACGCGTGATCGGGCACAACCGCGTGGAAGCGGTCGAGGTAAGCCAAGTCGACGAACATCTGGCGCCCATTGCCGGAACGGAGCGCATCGTTCCGTGCGACACGCTGCTGCTTTCGGTGGGATTGATTCCCGAGAACGAGCTTTCAGTGGGCGCGGGCGTTGAGCTTGACCCACGCACGCGCGGCGCCGTGGTTGATCAGAGCCTGCAAACGGGCGTGCCGGGCATCTTTGCCTGCGGCAACGTACTGCACGTGCACGATTTGGCCGACAACGTGACGACCGAGTCCGATCGCGCCGGTGCGGCCGCGGCGGCGTACGCGCTGGGCGGCAGCGCTGGGGCCGATGCGGGCGCTGCGGGCGCGAATTGCCAGCTCAAGGTCTCCCCTGCCGGCAACGCGGGCTACGCGCTGCCGGCACGCATTACGGCTGTGGCACTCACCAAACTCAACTTCCGCGTCCGCCGACCGGTCGACGCCGCCTGCGTACGAATCCTAGCCGACGGCAAGGAGCTGTTCGCCGGCAAGGTCCGAGCGTTTAAGCCGAGCGTTATGGAAAGCTTCCCGCTGCCGGCAAAGGTGATTCAGCGCACACTCGACCTGGGTGCCAGCGAGATTGTCCTATCCGTCGACCCCGTCGAGGAGGCATAAACTATGAGCGATAACGTGATCGAAACGCTCAAGTTCAACTGCACCATCTGCCCATCCGAGTGCCTCCTGACCGTGGAGGTGGAGCGTGACGCAGACGGCGCCGTGGCAGAGGTGCGCTCCGTGACCGGCAACAGATGCCCGCGCGGTGATAAGTTCGCACATCAGGAGCTCACCTGCCCCATGCGCGTGCTCACCACAACCGTGGCCGTATCTGGCGGCGACGAGGCGCTGCTACCCGTGCGCACGGCCGAAGCCATCCCGCTAGAACTCCACGCCCAAGCCATGGCCCTCATCCGAGGCCTGGTCGTCAACGCCCCCATCCGCATGGGCGACGTCGTCCTCCCCGACCTCCTCAACACCAACATCAACCTAATCGCCAGCATGGACATCGACCGAGCCCAAGTAGCTAATTAGGGACGGGCTCTTTTAGCTACCCCGCCATCCACCCCGCCCCTCCTCAATTGCGGTGAAATAGTTCCTGATTTCCGCCAAAACCCCGGCATCCAGGAACTATTCCACCGCAACTATCCTTGGAATCGGTATTTAGCCTGTGTCTACTTTAGTGTCATTTCAAAACTATGCCGGATTACGGGGCCGATTCGTAGACCCCCATCCATACCGGCAATTTTCGATTTTTGATAAGCCGTCTACCTGCGGTTTTAAATTCGCAATTATTTCCATGGTCAAGCAATACAGGTCCAGCCCCGTAATCCGCCATACTTTTGAAACCAGCCCATTTGGGACTGGCCTCTTATGGCTACTTTTACCTATTAGCCCGCAAGTTTGACGCAGCTAAAATAGCCCCGTCCCAAATTGACTACCCTGGCATTGGGGATACCATGGTGGCAGCCTAGCGAAAGGATGTTTCATGGCACATGTCGATGACCAGCGTGTGGCGCGCGTGCTCGATGCGCTCGAGGCTCAGCACCCCGGCGCACAGCTGCTCGTAAACGACCCGTGGTCGATTTATTACCTGACCGGTTTTTATGCCGATATGTTCGAGCGTTTTTGCGGTGTGCTGCTCGCGAGCGATGACGAGCCCGTAATCTTGGTCAACGCCCTGCATCAGCTGCCCGAGTACGACAATGCCCGCGTTGCCTACCACACCGATACCGATGTCGTGGCCGATGCCATCGCGCGCGAGATCGATCCGACCAAGCCGCTTGGCATCGATACCGTCATGCGCTCCGGCTTTTTGATGCCCCTTCTGGAGCGCCACGCCGCAAGCGAGTTTTTCCTGGGCGACTTTGCCGTCACCGCCGCGCGCACCTACAAGGATGCCGCCGAGCAGGAACTCATGCGTGCATCTTCGGCCGCCAACGACGCCGTGATGGCCGACGCGATCAAACTCGTCCACGAGGGCGTAACGGAGCGCGAAATTGCCGACCAGATGCTCGGCCTGTATCGAAAGCACGGCTGCGAGGGCTTTAGCTTTCCGCCGATCGTGAGCTTTGGCGCCAACGCCGGCGACCCGCATCACGAGCCCGACGACACCGTGCTCAAGCGTGGCGACGTGGTGCTGTTCGACATTGGTGGACGTCGCCGCAACTATTGCTCGGACATGACGCGCACGTTCTTTTGGGGCGAGCCGGACGAGGAGACGGCACGCATCTACGACATCGTGCGCCGTGCCAACGAGGCCGCCGAAGCGCTTATCGCGCCGGGCGTTCGTATGTGCGACCTGGACCGCGCCGCGCGCGACGTGATTGAGGATGCGGGCTATGGGCAGTACTTTACGCATCGCCTGGGTCACTCGATCGGCCTGCAGGATCACGAGCCGGGCGACGTCTCGCTCGTCAACGAGCAGGTTGTCGAGCCGGGCATGACCTTCTCCATCGAGCCGGGCATCTACCTCCCCGGTCACACCGGCGTCCGCATCGAGGACTTGGCCTTGGTGACCGAGTCCGGCGTCGAGATTCTCAACGCCTACCCCCACGATCCAGTCCGCCTAGACTAGGCAATGCGGCAAAGGGACAGCCCCTTTGCCGCATCACATGAATGTCGCCACAAAAACGGCCTATCTACTACGTTTAACCCGCATGGGTCGACCATAACCGACTTTTCGCAAAATCCGCAAGCCGTCTACCTGCGGTTTTAATTTCGCAATGTTCCGTGTGGTCGAGGGTAACCGGTCAAACGTAGTAGACAGGCCAATTTCATGGCAAGCGAGTCGACTCGGGGCACAGGGCAGCCAAAAAAGCCCCGTCCCAAATTGACTGCTTTTGAGTTGCGGTGATATACGGCCTGTTTGAGGCTTCTGGCTTGTAAAACAGTCCGTATTTCACCGCAACTGATGAGGGGATGGGTTAACGGAGCAGGCCGGCCACTTCGCCGGCTAGGGTGATGGTGCCGGCTGCTACGAAGGGCTCGCCTGCGGCCTTGAAAGCTGCAAGGGCCTCGGAAACGCTGGAGTACACGCCTGCGAGCTTATCGGCATCAACGAGGGCAGCGAGCTCCTCCGCCGGCAGGGCGCGGTCGGAATCGGTCTGGGTCACGACTACGCGTGGAAAGGCGGGAATCAGCACGTCGACGATGCCTGCCACGTCCTTGTCGGCCAGCGCAGCGCACAGCAGCGTGGGGCGATTCTCCACGCACGGATCGATCTCGTCCAACGCGCTCACAAAGTTCTCGCAGCTCTGGGGGTTATGGCAGGCGTCGATCAGCTTGAGCGGATCGGTTCCCAGCACATCAAAGCGACCCGGCGTGGGGCAGCCCATAAGAGAAGCGTCGAGCGACTCGTGGTCGAGCTCGCGGCCCAGATAGCCCTCGCACAGCATAATCGCACACGCGGCATTCTGCGGCTGATATGCCGGCTTGACCATACTCGACGTATAGATCGCACGCGGCGTGGTGCAGCTGAACTCAACCGTGTCGCCCACATGCGCCGGCACCTTAGTCGTGACATGGCTCACCACGAGCGGCATCACACCGCATTCGCGGCAACGGGCATCCATCACGCGCTGAACACTTGCCTCATGCGTGCCCTCGCCCAGAACAACCAGGCGTCCGGGCTTAATGACCGCAGCCTTCTCACCCGCAATGGCCTCGAGCGTATCGCCCAAAATACGTGTGTGATCGAGCCCAATACCCGTAATGGCAACGGCGACGGGATCGGTCGCACTCGTGGCGTCCCAACGACCGCCCATGCCAACCTCGAGCACGGCAACATCCACCGCGGCCTCGGCAAACACCACAAGTGCGGCGGCCGTCAGCAGGTCAAACGGAGTAATGGTATAGGCGCGCTCCCCCGCCGCCACACGGTGCGCATTCACCCGACGTCCCGCCTCAACAGCGGCAGAAACGCCACGGGCAAAGGCCTCGTCACTCACAACGCGCCCATCGACCTCCATGCGCTCGGGATAACGCACCAGCTGCGGCGACGTATACAGCGCGGTTTTTAACCCCTCACCACGAAGGATGGCAGCCGAAAAACGCGTGGTCGAAGTCTTGCCATTGGTACCGGCGACCTGAATGCAATCAAAGTACTCGTCCGGGCGCCCCAACTCATCGAGCATATCGACAACCGTCTCAAGCAAAGGACCAGCATCCCCAGAAATCCGCCCCGTATCAGCAGCAAGCCCCACAGCCTCATCAAACGAAAGCAACTCAAACGAGAACGGAACGACATACGACCCAGAACGCTTAGCCATAACTCAAAGTCCCCCATAACAGAAAAAGAGGCCCACCAAAAAGAATGAGCCCCTCGCGTTCAAAAAATCAGCCAAACACCGCTTTGCAGCGACCTCAAGGCCACAACCCAGTGGCCCTAACATTCCGGGCGCAGACAACCACGTAAACGAACTGGGAGCGGTTTGGGGCTTTGCTCGATACAAGTTCCGCACGAGCCGAAGGCCACTTAATGTGGCCTTCGTGCGAGCAGGACTGTTCGCAGTAGCGAGCAATGCCCCAAACCGCGCCCCCCCCAGTGACCCTTACGAGAAGTCAGCAACCTGAGCAGTCAGCGCCGCCAGGATCTCCTTGAGCTCAGCTGCACGGTCCCTCTTCTTCTGGACCACCGCAGGCGCGGCCTTGGCCACAAAGCCCTCATTGGCGAGCGTCTTCTCGCAGCCGGCCAGCTCCTTCTGGGCCGCGGCAATCTCCTTCTCCAGGCGAGCCTTCTCGGCCGAAAGGTCAACCTTGCCCTCAAGCACCACAAAGACCTCGACGCCGCTGTCAACAACAGCGATGCTCGCAGACGGCTTCTCGACATCGGTACCCATGACCAGCGAGGCAGTGTTGGCCAGCGGCTCAATCGTGGAGCGCAGGCTCTCGAGCTTCTCGATGTCCTCGGCACCGGCACGCACGACCACGTCGAGCTCGGCCTTGGGGCTCAAGCGATAGCGCGAACGCGTGGCGCGGGCGGCAGACACGACGGTACGGCACAGCTCAAACGCGCGCTCGGCGTCCTCGTCGACATACTTGGCGTAGTCGGCGGGCTCGGGCCACTTGGCGATCATGAGCGCCTCGGCGCGATCAACGTTGCCCTCGGCATCCAAGTCGAGCACGCTCGCCGGCATGTTGTCCCAAATCTCCTCGGTGACAAACGGCATAAGCGGGTGCATCAGGCGAATGGAGGTATCGAGCACAAAGATCAGGTTGCGCTGCGCCTGCAGACGACCCTCGCCCTTCAGGCGGGCCTTGGTGACCTCGACGTACCAGTCGCAGACCTCATTCCAGAAGAACTGCTGCACGCCGCGGGCCATGTCGCCAAAGGTGTAGTTCTCGATGCCCTCGGTGACCATCTTGACGGCCTTGGCCAGACGGCTGAACATCCAGGCGTCGGCCGGCGTCTCCACGACGGGCTCGCCGGGCGTGTAACCCTCCATGTTCATAAGCAGGAAGCGGCTGGCGTTCCAGATCTTGGTCACAAACGACTTGGCCTGCTCGGTGCGCGGACTGTCGATGAGCTTCTTGGTCTTCTTGTCGATGTTCGCGTCAAACTTGACGTCCTGGTTGTTGGTGCACAGCGTGAGCAAGTTGTAGCGCATGGCATCGGCGCCGTACATGCCGATGAGGTCCATGGGGTCAACGCCGTTGCCCTTGGACTTGGACATGCGGCTGCCGTCCTTGGCAAGGATCGTTGGGTAGATGACGACGTCCTTAAACGGCACCTCGTCCAGGAAGTACAGCGAGCTCATGACCATGCGGGCAACCCACAGCGCGATGATGTCGCGTGCGGTGACGAGCGCCGTCGTGGGGTGATGCCCCTCGAGCAGCTCCGGCTTTTGCGGCCAGCCCTGCGTGGCAAAGGTCCACAGCTGCGAGCTGAACCAGGTGTCCAGCACATTCTCGTCCTGATGCACGTGATGGCCGCCGCACTTGGGGCACACATCGGTGTCCTCGGTAAGGGCGTCCTCCCAGCCGCAGTCCTCGCAGTAGAACACGGGGATGCGGTGGCCCCACCACAGCTGGCGGCTGATACACCAGTCCTTGAGGTTCTCCATCCAGGTGGTGTAGGTCTGCGTCCAACGCGCGGGGTGGAAGGTGACCTTACCGGAGTTGACGGCGTCGAGCGCCGGCCCCTTGAGCTTATCGACGGCGACGAACCATTGCTCGGACAGCCACGGCTCCAGTGCGGCGTCGCAACGGTAGCAGTGCATGACGGAGTGATCGAGGTCCTCGACGTGATCGAGCAGGTCGTGCTCCTCGAACCACTTGATGACGGCCTCGCGGCACTCGTCGCGGTTCATGCCGGTGAACTCGCCGTAGCCTTCGACGACCACCGCGTGCTCGTCGAAGATGTTGATCTGCGGCAGGTCGTGAGCCTGACCCATGGCGTAGTCGTTGGGGTCGTGGGCCGGAGTAACCTTAACGAAGCCGGAACCGAAGTTGGCGTCGACATGCCAATCCTCAAAGATGGGGATCTCGCGGTCGACGATGGGGAGCTTGACGGTCTTGCCCACAAAGGCGGCCTTCTCGGGGTCCTTCGGGGAGACAGCGACGCCCGTGTCGCCGAGCATGGTCTCGGGGCGCGTGGTGGCGACGACGATGTAATCCTGGCCGTTGACCGGCTCGGTCAGCGGGTAGCGCAGGTGCCACAGGTGGCCCTTCTCGTCCTTATATTCGGCCTCGTCGTCCGAGATGGCGGTGGTGCAGTTGGGGCACCAGTTAACGATACGCTTGCCACGGTAGATCAGGCCGTCGTGGTACCAATCGCAGAAGACCTTACGCACGGCCTTTGCGTAATCCTCGTCCATGGTGAAGCGCTCGTTGTCGAAGTCGACGGAGCAACCCATGCGCTTGATCTGCTCGACGATGATGCCGCCGTACTCGTGGGTCCAGTCCCAGCAGGCGTCGACAAACTTATCGCGACCGATCTCCAGGCGGCTGATGCCCTCGCTCTTGAGCTTCTTGTCGACCTTGGTCTGCGTGGCGATACCGGCGTGATCGGTGCCGAGCACCCAGCGCGTGGACTTGCCGCGCATGCGGGCCATACGAATGATGGCGTCCTGGATGGAGTCGTCGGTGGCGTGACCCATGTGGAGCTTGCCGGTCACGTTGGGAGGCGGAATGGTGACGGTGCAGTCGCCCACGCCCTCGCGGCGCTTATAGTAGCCGCCGTCGAGCCACTTCTGTAGGATCGCCGGCTCGTTGGTCGACGGATCGTAGTTCTTGGGCATCTCTTCCATATATCTCTCCCTGTCCCGCCGGCGTGTCCGCCTGCTTGGTTTTCGCTCGGTCAGGTCCTGGCTCGCACGAAGAGCACATTAAGTGCTCTTCGGCTCGTGCGGAATCTACGAAAACCAAGCAGGCGGACACGCCTTAGGTATCGATTACTTCAGTCTGAAGGTACTAACTTGACAGTCTCACAGAATAGCACAGGCATACCTGCCGAAAAGGGACAGGTTTATTTTGGTAGGTTTTATCAGGGGAAACGACATTTGCCCATATAAAACCGACCAAAATAAACCTGTCCCTAAATGGCAGGCCCCGCGGTGGTTGCCGCGGGGCCTGGATTCAAACTATTTACCCGTAGATGCGTTGGGGCTGTTCTTCGCCCTTTACGGAGGCTTCGGTCACGATGACCTTGGAAACGCCCTCCTCGCTGGGGAGGTCGAACATCGTCTGCTGCAGCACGTCCTCGCAGATGGAACGCAGGCCGCGGGCGCCGGTCTTGCGGGCAAGCGCCATGCGGGCGATCTCGTGCAGGGCGGCATCCTCAAACTCAAGCTCAACGTCCTCGAGCTGGAACATCTTACGGTACTGGCGCACCACGGCGTTCTTGGGCTCGGTCAAAATCGACACCAGGTCGTCCTCGTCGAGCGCCTGCGTCTGGGTGACGACGGGCGTACGTCCCACAAACTCGGGGATCATGCCAAAGGCGTTGAGGTCCTGCGGGAGCACCTGACGCAGCAGGTCGTTCTCGTCGACCGAGGTGGGTCCGGCGATCTCGGAGTTAAAGCCCACGCCCTTGTTGCCCACGCGGTCGGCGATGATCTTGTCCAGACCCACAAAGGCACCGCCGCAGATGAACAGGATGTTGGTCGTATCGATCTGCAGCAGCTCCTGCTGGGGATGCTTACGGCCGCCGGTGGGCGGAACGCTTGCCACCGTGCCCTCAAGAATCTTAAGCAGTGCCTGCTGAACGCCCTCGCCCGAAACATCGCGGGTGATGGAGAGGTTCTCGGCCTTGCGGGCGATCTTGTCAATCTCGTCCACGTAGATAATGCCCACCTGTGCGCGCTCGATATCACCATCGGCGGCGTTGATGAGCTTGAGCAGGATGTTCTCCACGTCCTCGCCCACGTAGCCGGCCTCGGTAAGCGCAGTGGCGTCGGCGATGGCAAACGGCACCTCGAGGATGCGCGCGAGCGTCTGGGCCAACAGGGTCTTGCCGGTACCGGTGGGACCGAGCAGCAAGATGTTGGACTTGGCGAGCTCCACCTCGTCCATATCGTCGTCGAACTGCGAGTCCAAGCCGTCGTCAAAGGCAGACACGGCGGCGCCGCCCTCAATCACGCGGCGATAGTGGTTGTACACGGCAACCGACATGGCGCGCTTGGCGTCCTCCTGGCCCATTACATAGGCCGAGAGCTCGTCATAGATCTCGTGCGGCGTCGGCACGCGCGTGATGACCTGACGGTCGTCCTCGAGCTCAAAGCCCTCGGTCTCGGGGTCCACGGCGGGCTGGGATGCAGCCTGACCGTGGTCGTTGAGGAAGCCCGGCAGCTTGCCGTTACGGGCAGCGTCCATAAAGTCCGAAGCCAGCGACTCCTCCAAAATCTCGGAGCAGGCGGCGACGCACTCGTCACAGATAAAGATGTTGGTCGGACCCTTTACGAGGCGACGGACCTGGCCCTGCTCTTTTCCGCAGAAGGAGCAGCGGATGGGGTTGCCGTTCTCGTCAAAGTTGTCCTGCATGTTACCGGCCATCCTAGGCGTCCTTCGCGGCGAGGTCGCGCGAGGTGACGATACGGTCGATCAGGCCGTAGTCGAGGGCCTCGGCAGCGGTCAGGTAGTTGTCGCGCTCGGTGTCGGCCTGGACCTTCTCGATGGGCTGGCCCGAGGCGTCGGACAGAATCTGGTTGAGCTCGCGGCGAGTCTTCTTGATCTCCTCGGCCACGATCTCGATCTCGGTCTGCTGACCCTGGGCACCGCCGCTGGGCTGGTGAATCATGACCTTGGAGTGCGGCAGGCAGAAGCGCTTGCCCTTGGCGCCGGCCGAAAGCAGCACGGCAGCCATGGACGCGGCCATACCGACGCAGATGGTGGAGACCTGCGGCTTGATGAAGTTCATGGTGTCAAGAATCGCCAGGCCAGAGTAGACCTCGCCACCGGGCGAATTGATGTAGAGCGAGATATCCTTCTCGGCATCCTGGCTCTCAAGATGCAGCAGCTGGGCAACGACCAGGTTGGCGCTGACGGAGTTGATCTCCTCGCCCAAGAAGATGATGCGGTCGTTGAGCAGGCGCGAATAGATATCGTAGCTGCGCTCGCCGCGCGGCGTCTGCTCGATAACGTATGGCACGAGGGCGGAATCGAACTTGGCGATCATACGCATCTCCATTTCTCTCTTGCGGACCAAATTGGTTCTAGATAAACGTACGGTGCCCGCATGCTATGCATTGGCTGGCACCGTACGAAGCAACCGGATAACCGGTGTATAACTTTACCCCATCACGGGCGCACGCATGCGCTCGCGGGCAAGGTGGCGAGAATTACTCGGCGTCCTTGGCGGTCTCGTCGACCTCGGTCACCTTGGCGTTCTCGACCAGGTGGTCGACGGCCTTGGAGCGACGGATGGACTCGCGGACAGCAGGCATGCGGCCATCGGCGATGAACTCAGCCTTGGAAGCCTCGACGTCCTTGACGCCAGCCTTCTCGAACTCGGCGTTGATGTCGTCCTCGGTGACCTCAATCTTGAGCTCACGGGCAAGGGCGTCCAGAGCCAGGGACTCGCGGGCGACGTCGTTGGCCTGCTTGTGCAGGTCGCCGATGAACTGCTCCATGGTCAGACCGGAAGCGGGCAGCCAGGTGTCCAGCGTCATGCCGCGGGCAGCGAGGTTGGACAGGAAGTTCTGGCCAAGCTCCTCAAAGACGGACTGCTCGTAGTCGGCATCCATCTCGTCGAGCTGCAGGCGCTCGGCGAGAGCGGAGACGCAACGGTTCTCCTTCTCGGCCGGCAGGCGGGAAGCCTTGTCCTGCTCGATCTCGATCTTGATGGCGTCGCGCATAGCGTCGATGCTGTCGAAGCCAAAGTCGGACTTGACGAGCTCGTCGGTGAGCTCGGGGGTGTTGCGGACCTTGATGCCCTTGACGGTGACCTCGACGGTGTGGGTCTCGGCCTCCTCGCCCTCCTCGACCTCGTCGGTCCAGGTGACGGTCTTGACGTCGTCAACGTTAGCGCCGATCAGGGCCTCGTTGAACTCCTTGGGGTTGCTGTCGCTACCGGCGATGAGCATGCGGCCCTCGGCGGCAAAGTTGTCGGCGTTCTCGACGGCCTTGAGATCGACGGTGACGTAGTCCTCGGCCTCGACGGCGCGACCCTCGACGTCCTCGAAGGTGGCACGGTAGTTGAGGAGCATCTCGACCTGGTTGTTGATCTCGGACTCGGTGACCTCCGCAGGGGGCATCTCGATCTCGACAGCGTCGAAGGAAGAGAGCTCGGCAGCAGGACGCAGGGAGAACTCGACGGTGTAGGTGTAGTCCTCGTGATCCTTGGCGAGGTCGAGCTCCTTGTAGTCACCGTTCTTGGTGGGGACGATGTCCAGCTCGTTGAGGACGGCGGGCTCGTTGGCGGCGATCAGGTCGTTGGTGGCCTGAGCGAGGGTAGCCTCGGCGCCAAGTGCGGAGTCGATGACCGGACGGGGAGCCTTGCCGGCGCGGAAGCCCGGGAAGCGGTACTTCTTGGCGGTATCCTTGTAGGCCTTCTTAATCGCGGCGTCGACGTCGGCGGCCGGGATGGTGACCGTAGCGGTGAGCTTGGCGTCCTTGACGTCAGAAGCGGTGATGTTCAACACGTTCCTCCTCATACTGCCCAGCTTATCTGAGGTGCTGGTACCTTTATGCAACAAAGTGTCGCGACGGCCGAGGCCGACGCTGGTGCGTTGGTGCGGGCGAAAGGACTCGAACCTTCACGGGAATCCCACCAGAACCTAAATCTGGCGCGTCTACCAATTCCGCCACGCCCGCATGAGCGCACAGACTAGGAATGATAGCAGATACGAACGGCAAGCGCACGCACACCTTTTTAGACTCACGACCTCACCACGAGTGCCCATCGGAGGGAAGGGTAGCTAATTTGGGACGGGGCCATTTTAGCTACCCCGGCTGATAGCGCGAATGGTTGGCCAATTAACGGCTTGGGTAGCTAAAATGGCCCTGTCCCAAATTAGCTACCCCCAGCTCGCCTACTCCCCCAGCAGGGCCTTCTCGGGCGTGATCGGAAGCGAGCGAACCTGATGGCCGGTGGCGTGCGCCACGGCCGAGGCAACGGCGGCGAGCGGCGTGTTGATGACGACCTCGCCGATCGACTTGGCGCCAAACGGGCCCGTCGGCTCGTAGCTCGGCTCAAAGGCCACGCGGATGCTGCCGATATCCAGGCGCGTGGGCAGCTTGTAGCTCATAAAGTTGCCGGTGCGCAGGCGGCCGCGGTCGTCGTGCTCGACAATCTCGTAGAGCGCGTGACCGATGCCCTGGGCAATGCCGCCCTCGGCCTGGACGCGCGCGAGCGCCTCGTTGATCACAGTGCCGCAGTCGACGGCCGCCGCGTAGTCCACCACAGTCACCTTGCCGGTGGCCTTGTCGACCTCGACCTCGGCAATACCGGCCATAAACGGCGGAGGCGAAACGGGCAGGCAGGCAGAGGCGTGCGAGGTCAGCGCGTCGCCGCCGGCGATGTTCTTGACACACAGGTTGGCAAAGTCGCGCAGCGTGAGGTAACGGTTCTGCTCGCGCGCGGCACGCTCGTCGGACAGGCGCACGTACTGGCCATCAAAGACCACATCGACGGCGTCAACGTCCCACATCCGGGCGGCCTTGGCGCAGATCTTCTCGCGCAGCTCAGTCGCGGCGTTCTTGGCGGCAAGGCCCGTCACGTACGTACCCGAGCTCGCGTACGAGCCGGCGTCGAACGGCGACACATCGGTGTCTACGCCGCGCACCACAATGAGCGAGCTCTCAACGCCCAGCTCCTCGGCGGCAATCTGCGCCAGGATCGTGTCGACGCCCATGCCGTTATCGGTGGCGCCGGTGCCGATGGTAATGAAGCCGTCCTCTTCCAGGCGCATGTCGATGCCGGCGATGTCCACGTTGGAGATGCCCGAGCCCTGCATGGTGAGCGCACAGCCCAGAGCACGCACGCGGTCGCCCAGGTCCACGGCCAGCGGCTT